>DATJQB010000104.1:0-4017 GCA_035506075.1 Bacteroidota bacterium
CAAGAAGATTTTGAAGTTGCGTTTCATTGGCTCAATGCATTCTGTCATCAGTAGGTGACACCGTGTTCGACGAAAAACTTCATAAGCGTTAACGCTTGCGCCCAGCCGGAAACGCGGTTGAGAAAATCCTGCCTTCCGGCGGGGCTGTCTTCGTATCCCGATTCGACGAGGTACACTTCCGTTCCCTGATTCACAGGTGTGAAGTCGATTTCCACTGTCGTTTGGTAGAGGCCGCTGTCCGCCATCCATTGAAATGCGAATCGCTGAGGTCGGCGGGCTTCGATGATCCTTCCTCCATTCTCGCCTGTGTATTTGTTCAGACCGTATTCCTTCCACCGAAAGAGGATTTGTCCTCCGGCCTGTTGGTCGACGACCGAATTCTGCGTAAACCACCCGTCGAGACCTTTTGCAGTGGCGAGCGCATCGTATACCCGCTCGGGCTCCGCCCGAACAAGCGTACTGAACTCGACCTTCCGGTCCATGATGATGCCCATCGGCCTTCACTCCTCGTTCAATCTGTCCAGGATCAGGGGTCTTGTCTGCAATGTACTGGCCGAAATCATATGACGCAACGGAGAATTCCCGGTTTCCTGTTATGGCCCAAGTCTCAAATGAATAATCGACATGATACGCAGAAGATCGGACTCGAGAGTAGTGAGTTTGCCCTTCAGGGTGAGTCCTTTCCTCATGAACCTGAACATCGGATACTCTTCGAGGACCTTGATTCTGACGTCCCACGACAGGAGGTCCTTTGCACGCCGCAGCCCCCATCGGAGGACGGATCCTTCATCCATTCCCCCGGCTTTGATCACCACCTGGTTGGCGACCCGCACGCCCAGGGGAGAGGTCGAGTCGAAGATGATCTCGCATCCGGGAAACAGACCGGCAAGCCGGTTGAACAGTTTCTTGACTTCCGGCTCTTCAAAGTAATACAGTACGCCGGCTGCAAGGAACATCACAGGGCGATCTGCCGCCAGGTGGTGCGTCCACGACTCGTCGAGGACCGAGCAAGCAATGAAGGTCCTGCGTTCAGATTCCTCGATGAAATTCCTGCGAAGGGAGATGACATCGGGCAGATCGAGATCGTACCACCGGAGCGTTCCGTTGTCAGTTCGTTCAAAGGTCGTATCAAGTCCGCAACCGATGTTGACGACTGTTCCGTGCGGATGACGTTCGAGGAACCGTCGTATGGTACGGTCGAAGTGAATGCTCCTCGCAATCCACGCATAGCGTGTCAGCGGATTGATGTTTGATGAGATTGTTGAGAAATCGTAGTCGATGCTCTCGATGATGCGAGCGGCGGTTTCGTCGACGAGTCGCGGAGTGGTTTGCCGGGTTTCCACCGCGCGTCCCCAAAGGGGGAGGAGCAAAGTCTTCTGCACATCCTTAAGGTCAATCGCTATCTTGCCAGTCATGAAGTCATTCTCCTGGAATGCAGACCGGGCACACAAAAGAGCACATTGAGGGATGCCGAGCGCGAACCGAATAGACAAAAGAGATTGAGGCGGCAGCAAGCCACGTTGTGCGTCTGACAAGAGGAGAAGAGAAACTTTCTCCGTTGAGAGCCCGGATTACGGTGCTTTGAGGGGGATTACGACACTAAGGTAGGCAATGAGGGGGCCAAAGGCAAGGTAGGGCGACCGCCTTGTCCCGGCGGACGTCTGACGGAGAAGAGAACGAAACCGGAATAAGCAGAAAATTACTCCGGGGATCCCTTCTCGACGTACGTTTTGAAACGATTGAGCTGCTCTCCCAGCACGGCATTGACGGGAGCAGCGAGGCCGGACAAACCGCCTGGTCTGTAACCGCCGACAGCGTACATAAACACGACGTCTGTGCCCCCGTCCGATTTTGTCAGGGACCACGTCATGCTCCCGATGACTGCGAGCGACTGGAGGGGACCGAGCCCTCCAGACATCCGGAGCGTTTTACCGGGATCTGCGAAAACGACAGTCATGTGCTGTACGCTTCCACCATCTTTCAAACGTTCGGTGAATCCTCCGCCGGCGCGGGCATCAATGGATAGATTCCGTGCATCGCCGGACCATGAATGAGCAGAGTTCCACCACGTGCCGACATCGTGTACCATCTTGAGGTACACTTGCTCCGGTGGTGTTCCCGCAATCGTCACATGAACTCTGACGGTAAATCCATTCGCAGTCGAATCGATGATCTCTGCCTTTGCCGGGCGGAACACGAGGAGGACGAGAAGTGCGATCGCAATCATCCTGAAGTATTTCATTTCATCTGCTTTCGTCTGAAGGGTTGTGTCATCGTCGCCGCTTCCCGTCCCACCGAATTGTTGAGTATGGTACCTGCCCGTGCAGCAGGTCCGACTCATTTCGAAGGCTTTTTGAATTTCGCAGGATCAATCTGCGTGTTGAACTCGACTCTGTTGATTTTCAGGATAGAGCCTGAATCGGGAGTATATTCACTGATAAGCATCGGGGTCTTGATGCCGTTCACCGGACGATAGTCCTCATAGTATGTGTCGGTCGTGATCGATCCGACGTAATTCTCGGTGATCACCGATCGACGGAGGAGGAGCCCCGTCTGGCTTCCGAAATACAGCCGTTCGCGTTTGCCGGTGATTGTTGAAATACCGGTCATCACGAATGCCGGCTCCGATTCAAGCTTCTCCATTCCGTAGACGACGAGCTTTGTGTAGAGATCCCGCAGATGCAAGGCAGGCATAAACTGAGCTTCCATCCTCGCTTCGTTGAGTGCTTCACCGTTCAAGTCTCCGCCGCCGCGGTTTCCATTTCTCCATCCCGCAGTTCCATCAAACCCTTCCGCCATGTCGCCGAATTCGGAACCGGTGCGCCGGATGTCCAGCCGCATGTTCGGCGCGACTTCGTCGATCTCCCGAGAGGAGATCATTCCCTCAGAGGATATCATGCTTCCTGTGATGACAGCGCTTGTCGCCTTTGAGAGTGCATCGTTCCCGCCGAGCGCGGCGACGTACTTCGAAATCACATCGTCGACAGATGGAAGGTCGGGGCTCTTTTCTTCGCGGGGCGGCCCTGGACGCGCAGTGAGCATTGATTGAACGCTCATCTTCACCGCCGGTATTTCGTTGCGCGGTGTCAGCGAACCCTGATGGCATGTATAGCAATTGACTTCCGGGCGTCCTTCAAAGTGTTTCTTGTTGATATCCATGACCATCTTGATCATCTCGCGTGCCTTGGCTTTTGCCGGCTTCGTGTCCTGATCGAACTGGCCGAAGATGTGGCAGTGGCTGCAGGTGACACCGAGCGAATACCGGAAGAAAAACATCGTGTTGCGCAGCTTGGAAGCCGGGAAGCCTTTGAATATCTGTATGTTCTTGTTCGCCTGTTCGGCGGTCTTTTCAAGGGGCTTGTCGGGAACCTGGGCCATGGCGGATGTTGCCAGGGTGCAGATGAGGGAAACCACTGTCAAGAGTGAGACGATGAGGCCGGATAACTTTCGGGGAGATGAAACACTTGGCATCAGCATGCCTCCTTAGGATTGTTGGGTTCCAACGGGCGACTCGTGGACTCGATACATTCTAACGAGACTGGAGTGCCCGTCAGTTCCCGGAATTGCGCCGGAGGCAGATTTGCTCCGGCCGGAGGCAGAGGCGGATGTATGACGGACTTAACGGGCCTGTGCCGGATGCAATGCCAGCGGTATGTCCCGGAGACGTTTCAAGTGTATTGTGCCCCGCCCTGTATCGATATAGACATTGGTGACAGCGGGATCGCCCCGCAGGCCTCGCTTCTCGGTCCCCACAGCAATCGACACGCCGATCACCCGACGATCGGGAAGTGTGGCAGTAATCTCGAAGCAGACCGGCATGTCGCGTCCCTGGTCGACAAGCGGAACGCCCGATTGTTCGCCGCAATCGTTGATCTCCCAGTTGATTTTTGCGTCAGCGCCGGCGACGTTTCGAAACCAACCGAGAAACGCGGACTTGGGAAGAAGCGAGTCAAGTTTCGCGGCTGGATACTGTTCCAGGAGATCGATGGCATCTTCCTGGGTGATCTGGCTGAAAAC
>DATJQB010000105.1:0-2990 GCA_035506075.1 Bacteroidota bacterium
TTTTCGCGGCCGCCGTACTGATTGGGGATCCACTCCCCTTCTCGTCTCGAATAATCGAGATACAGCATCGAAGCGACGGCATCAATCCTGAGTCCATCGACATGGAACCTGTCGAACCAGTAGAGTGCATTGCTCACAAGAAAATTCCGAACCTCATGGCGGCCGTAGTTAAAGATGAAGGTCCCCCAATCCTGATGTTCACCTTTCCGCGGATCGGAGTGTTCATAGAGGTGAGTTCCGTCAAAAAGCCCAAGGGCATGGGGATCCTTCGGAAAATGCGCCGGGACCCAGTCGAGCAAAACACCGATTCCATGCTCATGACAATAATCGACGAAGTACATGAAATCCTGAGGCTTCCCGAACCGGCTCGTCGGGGCAAAATACCCGGTGACCTGATATCCCCATGAGGCGTCCAGCGGATGCTCCATGACGGGAAGGAGCTCGATATGGGTGAAGCCTCGTTCCTTGACATATTCGACGAGACGGACAGCGAGTTCCCGGTATGTCAGCCAACGCCCTCCATCTTCTGGCACGCGGGCCCATGAAGCAAGATGGACTTCGTAAATCGAGAGCGGCTGAGCGAAGGGGTTGGCAGTCGAGCGATGCGTCATCCATGACGCGTCGTGCCACTCGAAACCGCCGAGGAGGTTTACCCTCGAGGCGGTGCTGGGGCGCAGTTCCATTTCGAACCCGTATGGGTCACACTTGTCGAGTATTGCGCCGCTTCCGGTCTTGATTTGGTACTTATAGAGCTCACCTTCAGCCAATCCGGGGACAAAAATTTCCCACACGCCGGACGAGCCAAGGACGCGCATTGCATGTTTCCGCCGATCCCATCCGTTGAAACTTCCGATGACGCTCACGCTGCGCGCTCCCGGCGCCCACACAGCAAACTGCACACCTCCAACACCGCTGACTTCGGCATAATGCGCACCGAGCTTCTCATAAATCCGGTGATGATCACCCGCGTTGAAGAGATATAAATCGAATTCGGTCAGTGTCGGAAGGAACGAGTACGAATCGTAGAATGTCGCTGTCTCACCATCTGCGGAATAGCGTCTGAGCTTGTATGGGAAGACGTCCTCCCTTCCTGCAACAAACGCTTCGAAGAACCCACCCTCGCCAACCATCGACATTGGATGAATCGTCTGCCCGCCGTCCCCCTTGAGCTCGACCACTTCAGCCTTCTCTGCGTCCGGAAGAAACGCCCGGATGGAAACCCCTTTCTTTCCCTTCACTTCCAGCGCGTGTGGGCCGAGAACCTTGAATGGATCATAGTGATCCGTATGAACAATGCTCGCGATGTCTTGAGACGAAACTGTTGATTTCATGGTCATCACTTTTCGTGTTCAGGTACGTATAATTCATTCCTGCGGATATACTGCAGCACACCCTTTCTCAACATGTCCTCAACCGGTTTCCCCGATTTGAGTCGTGCCCTGATTTCAGACGACGACACATCCATCGAAGGTCCCTCGACATAATGAATCGGAAAACCTCTAACTGATGACACACGCGTACCTGCGCCCGGTCGACGGTACACCACAAGCTCACAAAGCGAGAGTATGACATCCGGTTCGCGCCAGGTCTTGAATTGACGGAGACTATCCCCGCCGATGATCAGGAACAGCGATGCAGAATGATACTTCTTCTTGAAAAAACGAACTGTGTCGACTGTATACGAGATCCCCCGACGCCGGATTTCAATGTCGGATACCCGGAGATTTCGATTTCCACGGATCGAAAGCTTCGTCATGTGCAGGCGATCCCTGGCGGTCGAAGCGTATCGTCCTGCTTTATGAGGGGGCTTGAATGCCGGCACGAGGAATACCCTTTCGAGGCCAAGTTGTCGACGCGCAAGTTCGGCGATCACAATGTGACCAAGATGCGGCGGATCAAACGAGCCGCCGAAAATACCGATCCGTGTTATTTTTTTCCGCATCGCTCAAGCACCTGCTCGTACACGTCTAGCGTTTGTCTGCCCGTCTTTTGCCATGAAAATTCCCCCGCCCGCCTCACTCCCTTCCTTATCCATTCATCCCTCGTTTGTCTATCCTGGAGCAACAGAACGACTGCGTGCGCCAGCTGATCGGGTCTGTGAGGATCGACAATTGGCGCAGCATCACCCACGACCTCCGGCAACGCACCACCGCTCGAGACGATGACAGCCGTTCCGCAAGCCATCGCCTCCAGTGCGGGGAACCCAAATCCTTCATACAGAGACGGAAGAACCGCAATCTCCGCTGCATTGTAAGCCGCTACGAGGTCTGCCTCCTCCAGCTGTCCAAGATCGCGAACAGCATCTGTAATTCCCAATGCGTTGCATCGTGCTGCCATGGGACCCGCTTCGAGGCACTTTCCGCCTGCGAACACGAGTTCCAGATCGCGATAACTCGTCCGAACTTGCGCAAATGCCTCAAGAAGGACCCCGATATTCTTGTGCGGTTTTACATTCCCGACATAGAGGATAAACGGTTTCGAGAGCGACCTCGCTCTGCAAAAACTCTCGACTAAAGTCCTATCCGCCAATCGTTGAAATCCCGATCGGACTGCGTTGTGAACGACCGAAATACGAGACTCATCGACCCGGAATCGATCGAGTATATCCTCCTTGGTTCTCCGGGAAACCGCTATGATTGCGCCAGCGTTGTCGATCGCGTGCCGGAGCATTCCCGCAGCATAGGTGCGTTGTGCAACCGAAAAGAATTGAGGCAGTTTCAGATGGATGAGATCGTGAACTGTGACAACCGATTTGCCGCGCAGCCCGATCGGCAGCGTATAGTGCGGCTCATGGAAGAGCTCTGCCCCCAGCCCAAGAGCCCGACCGCCAAGGAACGCGAATTCACCGACCGAATATTTTCCGTACTCGACACGGGAAACACGCCATCCGGCGGGCAACCCAATCCTCCCTGCATCAGCGCCGGATGCCAGGAGCGTGAATGCATGAGAAGAACCCAGATCGTGAAATGAAGCGGCAAGATTTTGAATGT
>DATJQB010000106.1:0-21439 GCA_035506075.1 Bacteroidota bacterium
AAATTCAGTCTTCAATCATCTCACCTCACCAATCGCAGCACAATCCAGGAGGCAGTATGATCCAACGTTTGTATCGTAGCCTGGCATTTCTCCTGTTCTGCGCAGGTCTTGTGTTCGCGCAAACTGCGCCGACCGTGGGCTTGCGTGAGAACCCGCCAACGGTTCACGCTTTCACGAACGCCCGTGTCGTTCTCAGTCCGGGAAAAATCATCGCCAATGGCACTGTCGTCATCCGCAACGGAGTCATCGAGGCCGTGGGCGAGAAGGTCGCCGTCCCTGCGGATGCCCGGATCTGGGACATGAAGGGCAAGACGTTATATTCCGGACTGATCGATCTCTCGTCGGGCATTGGCATGCCGAAGCCTGCGCAGAGCCAGACGGGCAACCCATTTCAGGGAGGAGGCGCTCAGCAGCAGGCAGAGAAACCCAAAGGGGCCGCTCATTGGAACGCAAAGATGCACGCCGAGTTCAGCGCCGATGAGGAGTTCGTACCCGATTCAAAGACCGCCGAAAAACTTCGCTCGCAGGGATTCGCGTTGGTGGTCTCAACCCCGGAGCAAGGCATTTTCCGAGGAACGAGCGCTCTTGTCAACCTCGGTGACGATGCAGCGACATCTCTGATCGTCAAACGTCGCATCGCTCAAACTGTTTGCTTTGAGCAACAGGGAGGCTTCGGCGGCGGATATCCGAACTCGTTGATGGGTGCGATCGCTCTTGTTCGTCAGTCGTTCTACGATGCCGATTGGTATCGAAAGGCACAGGACTCGTATTCGAAATCGCCCGCCGGTCAGAAACGTCCGGAGACGAATACCGCAATCGCTGCACTCGCGGACGCAGTCCAGAGTCATATGCCCGTCGTCATGGAGGTCAATAACGATCTCGATTTTCTCCGCGCAGCCGCGATTGGAAAAGAATTTTCTCTCAATCTCTGGATCGTTGGAAGCGGTCAGGAATACCGCCGCATCGACGCGGTGAAAGCAACGAAATTGCCTGTTATTGTGACGCTGAATTTCCCTGAAGCTCCTTCCGTTGACACACCGGAAGAAGCAATGAACGTCGGTCTCGAGGAGCTTCGTCATTACGACATGGCGCCTGAAAACGCGGGGCGCCTCCAAAACGCCGGCATTCCAATCGCACTCAGCGCAGCTCAATTGAAAGATCCCGGTACATTCCTCGCCCAGGCACGCAAAGCGGTGGAACGGGGCCTGAATGCCGACGCCGCACTCGCGGCACTGACCACAACTCCCGCAAAGTGGCTGGGTGTTGAGAAAGAATATGGATCGATTGAAACAGGCAAAGCAGCGAACATCCTGGTGACTGACGGCGACCTGTTTTCCGAGAAAACAAAAGTCACGGAAATCTGGATCGACGGGAAACGCTACGAGGTGAAAGCCTCTGCGGCACCCGATGTTCGCGGGGCATGGGATCTCCAGTCGGGGCATGAGACCGGGACGCTGACATTGCGCGGAGATGCAGAGAAACCCACCGGCTCCATGACGGTCAACGGAAAGATGACGCGATTCTCCGCAGTCACGCTGGCCGCGGGGCGGATTGCTCTATCATATGCCGCCGATTCGGCCAGGACACCCGGCACCGTACTGATGTCCGGCACGATCAGCGCGGGCGAGCTGTTCGGCGTCACGGAGTCGCCAGACGGTTCAATCTCCAGTTGGCGTGCCACTCGGAAGGAACCGGCAAAGGAAGAGCCGGATACAACAAAGCCAAAAAAATCCGAGTTGAGTACCTCTCCCCTGACCTTTCCACCGACAGAATACGGACGCACGTCGCTTCCACTTCAGCCGGAAAACGTTCTTGTGAAGAATGCAACGATCTGGACGGAAGGACCGCTGGGCAAACTTCAGAATGCCGACATGCTCGTTACGAAGGGGAAGATCGCTCAAATCGGGACGAACCTTGCGGCTCCCCCCAATACGACCGTCATCGATGCAACGGACAAGCATCTCAGTCCCGGTGTTATCGATTGCCATTCGCACACAGCGATTTCGGGAAGCGTCAACGAAGGCGGGCAGGCGGTTACGTGCGAAGTCCGCATCCAGGACGTGATCAACCCCGACGATATCTGGATCTACAGGCAACTTGCAGGCGGCACGACGATGGCCAACGTTCTCCACGGCTCGGCAAACCCGATCGGCGGACAGAACGCAATTCTGAAATGGCGCTGGGGCGATTTGGCCCCCGATCTGCTGATGGCAGGAGCGCCTCCCGGAGTGAAATTCGCGCTTGGAGAGAATGTCAAGCAAAGCAACAACAGTGCACCGCGCGGCGGATCCCTGCGTTACCCTGCAACGCGCATGGGAGTGGAGGAGCTCATCCGTGACCGGTTCAACGCCGCTCTCGATTACGAACGGGAATGGAAAGCCTGGGAAAAGAACAAACAGCTCATCCCTCCACACAAAGACCTCGAGCTCGACGCTCTCCTCGAGATCGTGAAGGGAAAGCGCGAGATTCACTCGCACGGATACAGGCAGGACGAACTGTTGATGCTCCTGAAGGTTGCAGACGACTTCGGCTTCCGCGTAGGGACGCTGCAGCACGTGCTCGAAGGATACAAGATCGCAACGGAAATAGCGAAGCGTGGAACGGGCGGATCGACATTCAGCGACTGGTGGGCGTACAAAATCGAAGCCTGGGACGCGATTCCCGGCAACGGCCCTCTCATGCACGATCAGGGCGTTGTCGTCTCTTACAACTCCGACGACAGCCAGCTTGCGACGCGTTTGAATTGGGAGGCAGCCAAGGCTGTGCGGTATGGATTGTCGGAAGAGGAGGCGTTCAAGTTCGTCACGATCAATCCGGCAAAACAGCTGAAGATTGACAAATGGGTCGGGTCGCTCGAGGTTGGAAAGGACGCCGACTTTGTCATTTGGAGCGGCAATCCGATTTCGACATACACGCATTGCGAGCAGACCTGGATCGATGGGAAGAAGTATTTTGACATCCAGGAGGACAAACTGATGCAGGAGCAGATTGCGAAAGAACGCGCAACGCTCATTCAGAAAATTCTCGCGAGCAAGAAGGATCGGACACCTTCGGGCGGAGGTCCGCCGGCGCGATTCCGCAGGCCGAATGAATCCGAAATTGAATCCAGCATCGGGGAGGGCTCAAGCCATGAAACGAACTAACATCATGCTTCTCGCATTCCTTGTCCTCTGGACGATTGCTGCCTTCGCATCCGACGCGGTACCGGCTGCAAAACAGAAGAAACCGATTGCCCTGATCGGCGGGACAGTGCACACCGTCAGCGGTGGCGTCCTGGAGCACGCGACAATTCTGTTCGATAAGGGGAAGATTGTCGCGATCGGGACAACTGTTACGATTCCCTCCGACGCGGAACGCATCGACGTCAGCGGCAAACACGTGTACCCCGGCCTCATTGACTCCCGCACAGATATGGGACTGACCGAGATCGGTTCCGTGCGGGGAACCATTGATATTGCCGAGACCGGCGTGATCAATCCGAACGTGCGTGCCGAGGTCGCGGTCAACCCGGAGAGCGAACTCATCCCTGTTGCCCGTGCAAACGGTGTCACCATTGTCGCGACAGCTCCCCGCGGCGGCCTGATTTCAGGGCTGGCAGCCGCCCTCATGCTTGACGGCTGGACAACCGAGGACCTTACGCTGAAGAGCGGCATCGGACTGGTCGTCAACTGGCCGTCCATGGTGTACAGTCCTTCAGGGTTCTTCCGCACGACGAAAGAAGAATGGCAGAAGCAAAGAGATGATCAACTCAAATTGCTCCGCGAGACGTTCGCCAACGCCCGTGCGTACATGACAGCCAAGAAGGCCGAACAGCAGAAGGGGATTGCATACCACGACTCGGATCCGCGCCTGCAGGCGATGATCCCGGTCCTCGAAGGATCAATTCCTGTCTTTGTTGAAGCGAACGAGATGAGCCAGATCCAGGCTGCAGTAACGTGGGCTGAGGAAGAAGGTGTGAAGATTGTTATCGTCGGCGGACGCGATGCATGGCTGGTGCGCGACCAGCTGAAAGCCAAGAACGTCCCCGTCATTGTGACGAACATTCACACGGCTCCCCAGCACCAGTGGCAGGGATTCAACGAGGTATTCACGCTGCCGATGAGACTGCAGGAAGCCGGCGTTCGATTTTCCATCACGGGAGACGGTGACGCCTCGAACTCGAGGAACGTTGCCTACCACGCTGCGACAGCGGCTGCCTATGGACTGCCAAAGGAGGAGGCTCTCAAGTCTGTCACTCTCTATGCGGCGCAGATCCTGGGAATTGCAGACAGGGTTGGATCGCTTGAGACGGGAAAGGATGCAACGTTGATTGTCACGACCGGGGATCCTCTGGAGCCTCCGACAGTGACGGTGCAGATGTTCATCCAGGGAAAGAAGATCGATCTGACGAACAAACACCAGCAGCTGTACGAGAAATACAAACAGCGGTACAAACAGCTTGGTGCACAATAATCTGGAGCTTACCAGTCACATCAAGGCAAGGGCGCCCAGCGATGAGCGCCCTTGTCGTTTCAGCGCGACCCAAGCTGCCGTGCAAGCGAATTGAGAAAACTCCCGACATCGGTGACGACACCGATCGTCTGTTGCGATCCCCTGTCGGAGAGTTTTGTTACGACAGCTGGGTTGATGTCGACGCACACCATTCGTACCCACGATGGGAGCATGTTCCCCACGCCGATCGAGTGAAGCATGGAGCTGAGGCAGATCACCATCTTCACTCCGGCGAGCTGCTGCGCGTATGCTTCCTGCGCCTTCACAAGATCCATGATTGTATCCGGCAGCGGACCGTCGTCGCGAATGGAACCCGCAAGAACGTACGGCACATCGTGCTTCACGCACTCGTACATCACGCCGGACCGGAGGACACCGGATGTGACTGCACCGGCAATCGAGCCGCACCTGTTGATTGCGTTGATCGCCCGCATGTGGTTCTTGTGCCCTTCTTCCAGCGGCACGCCGCGTTCAAGATCCACACCCAGCGACGTTCCGTACAGCGCATGTTCGACATCGTGGACGGCAAGCGCATTGCCGGAGAGCAGCGCGTTGACATAGCCAAGCCGGATCAATTCCGAAAAGGCACCGACGCCCCCGGTGTGCACAACAACCGGCCCTGCAACGAACGCAATCCGCCCCCCTTCCGATTTGATCTGGCGCATCAGTTCGGCGATTTTCCGGACGGCGGTGTCCGTCCGCCGCTCCGAAGAAATTTCGTTTGCCATGAACGCGAACCCAAGCCTGTCGCGCTCTTTAAAGTCGGGCTGAATCCTCACGCCGTGCGGCCCGCAGACAATCTGATCGCCTTTGCGGACATCCCGAAGCTTCCTGCAAACTGCCGCTGCTCCCGAAAGCACGATGACAGCGTCCATCCTCTGGCTGCCGACCTCGATCCACGATCCGTGCGAACGAATGAACGTACGGTGATTCGTGGTCGAATAGAAGTCGTCGGGGACGACCCGATCGGCTTCGGCCGGACGAACTACGGCATCGGCCGCATCCGCCTGCAGACAGCCGAGTTCGATGAGTTCCTCGAGCGTTTTGGCGAGCGCCTGCCGGCTCGGAGCGGAAACACGGAGCTCGAGATGTGAAAAGTCCTCGTTCGTTTTGCCGAGCGAAAACTGAATGACTTCAAATTCCGATCCGCATGCAATCACGCGGTCGAAGATCCTTGCAAGGATCTGGGAATCGACGAGATGTCCTTCGGCCTGGACAATTTCGGAGTACATGATTTGGTTCCCCCCGGACAACACAGCGATGAGTTTCCCTGGTATACTTTGCGGCCGCTGTTTTGTTCCACACGCACCGCATATGTTATAATCTAAGATATTCCGGACCATTGGCAACCGTCGTTGATTCCGCCACCGAATCTTCCTACCTTGCCACACAATCGTTTCTTTCACCGTCGTCCAGGAACAGAACGATGGCAACGTTCATCGGACCAACGGTCGGAAGTGCTGCGACTCTGCTTCTTGTCGCAATCGGCATTCTCAGCCTGCTTCTTCTGCTTGTCGTCGCGATCAAGCAAACAGTGAGATTCCTCAATCGCAGGAGCACAGCGATGAACGGTCCCTTGCACGAACTCGAAGATTTGATCACAAACGCTGCGCCCCGCCTCCAGGCGATCAGCGAATCGGAAAGCGCGGTCCAACCCGCAGACGGGAAGTGGTCGAAAAAGGAAATTCTCGGTCACCTGATTGATTCCGCACTGAACAATCACCAACGGTTTGTCAGGGGGCAGTTCGGCGACGAGCTCAGGCTCCCCGGCTATGAGCAGGAGCAGTGGGTGAAAGCACAGGCGTATCAGGAGGAAGCGTGGGGGGACCTTGTCCTGCTCTGGAAGATGTTGAATCTTCACCTGCTGCACGTCGGAACCAAAATCCCCGCCGGGAAGTTACAAACTACATGCTTCATTGGCGCCAACCCGCCGGTGAAACTGGAGTTCATCCTCACCGATTACGTCCGTCATCTCAGGCACCATCTCGAGCAACTTGGTGTGTGAACAACCAGACAGACCGGGCTCCTGTTCGGCCATGATCGGGGTTGAGTTTGCAGAAACGGATGGAACGATTCAGTACTCCAGACAGTGGCGGCCTGCATATCATGACACAGCGGAATGACGAGTGCGCATAGCGATTATCTCTGATGTCCATTCAAACCTCGAGGCGCTCAGCAGGGCCTTCGAGGAAATAGATGCCCGGCGCGTCGACGAGATCGTCTGTCTCGGCGATACGGTGGGCTACGGCGCCAACCCCAACGAATGCCTCGACCTTGTTCGTTCCCGCTGCTCGATCATCCTCCAGGGAAACCACGACGCCGCTGCTGTCGACCTGACCGTGGCAAACCAGTTCACGCTCAACGCTCAGCTTTCGGCGATCTGGACCTTTGGAATACTGATGGAAGAGAAGAAGAATTTTCTGAGGAGTCTCCCGCAGTTGCAGCCGCACGGCGAGGTCCTGCTGTCGCACGCTTCCCCATTCGAGCCGGAAGAATGGCACTACGTGATCAGCGAATTTGACTCGCGCGAGGCCTTTGAGTCGTTCACAGAGAAAATCTGCTTCATCGGGCATTCCCACATTCCCGTCATCTTTACCAATCGCGGCAAGGCCGCAGAGATCAGCCCTACGGGACGGTTTATAGTGAATGTCGGAAGCATCGGCCAGCCGCGCGATGGGAATCCCGATCTCAGTTTCGGCATCTTTGACACCGAAGCCTGGTCGTACGAGAATGTCCGTGCGAAGTACGACATCGAGACTGCCGCGCAGAAGATCCGGCAAGCCGGGCTGCCGCGATCGCTCGCGGAGCGTTTATACCAGGGAATGTAGATCGGAAGAGTCTGGAAGGACATTACTGCGCGGAGAGCATCGCAAGCAGCTGGCTTTTCTTCATCGTTGAGACCGCAACACACACCGCCTGATCGGTTTTCCACAATACAACATCGCAGTCCGGGTGATCCGGATCGGTATACCAGCCCGATTGAGTGAGGGCCCGCTTTGCCGCCGGAGGCAGTGAAACCCTCGTGCCGTAAAGTGCGTCGGCGTCGCTCACCTCGAAGACGTACACAATCTCATTGCCAATCTTGAAGACCAGGTGCGCTTGTTTTACGCCGCTGCACTCCGACGCGGAGCCTCCGCACCAGGAGCAGTTCTTCAGCCTTGGTATGTGAACGCCGAACTCGAGGTTGCTGTGCGCGAACATTGCGCCGACATTCTCCGGCGCCGAGGTCACCATATCAGGCTGCAGTTTCCCGGATTTCAGGAGCGCAAAGTTTTCGAAGGAGAGGTGGATAAGATCGTTGGGTGCCGTATGCGCGGTCATCTGATAGGAAGAATCCGTACGCGCGCTGACCATCAAGAAGAACGCGATGGCGATCACCCCGCCGGCGAACGCCGGAACTGCCACCCGCAGGGGCTTCCAGGTCTGGAGCCAATCAAGAAAACTGTACTGCGTCGCAGTCCGTTCGATCTGAAGAGTCTGGAGAACCAGGGAGTAAACGCTGCGGGGAGTTGGGATTTGCTGAATGGACTGTCGTACCATGTGTTTCGACAGTCGTTCGAGGGCAACTTCTCTGCGGCAGGTTGCGCACCGGTCAAGATGAGCTTCAAATTCTTTTGCCACGCTGTCGGGAAGGGATCCGTCGACGGCGTCGCCACCATAACGATGGGCTTCTGTACAATCCACAATACCACCTCTTGGAACAGAATATCGATGCGTCCGATATCCTCCCCTAATCACCCTTGATCAAGCCCTGTTGCTTCGCGTACTCGTACAGCTTTGCCTGCAGAAGTTTGCGCCCCCGATGAAGCCGCGATCGCACCGTACCGATGGGGCATTCGACGAACTCCGCTATTTCCTCGTACGTCAAACCTTCGATGTCGCACAGGATCACCACAGTGCGGAAGTCGTCAGGGAGACTCTGGAGCGCCTTCGTCACTTCGTCGCCGAGCAGGTTGCCATAGAGCTGCTGCTGGAGATCGTTGGGATCTGTCGATTCTGCACGAATCGAGTTGTAGAAATTCTCGATGTCTTCGTAGTCAACCTTGTCCGGTTCTTTTGTTTCTTTCCGGTACCGGTTGATATACGAATTCTTCATGATCCTGAACAACCAGGCGCGGATATTCGTTCCCTTCTCGTACTTATCCCAGAAGCGATACGCTTTGAGATAGGTCTCCTGAAGGAGATCGCGCGCATCATTCTCGTTCCCGGTTGTGCGAAGAGCAAAGTTATAGAGCACATCCATGTGAGGCAGGGCTTCCGCCTCAAATTCGGTGTGCTTCTTCCTCGTACTCCGGGATATGACGGCCTGTAGAACAGGAATCATGGATTGCTTCGGGTCTTCCCCTCTTCAGCGAATCAACCTTCGCCACGGTTCCAGGAGGTGAGCGGCGACCTGCGGTGCGGCAGTGTGAGGCTTGTCAGGAGGTACGAACCCGAGAGTCTCCGGCAGGCAACCTTCCCTGTACCAATGGGTTGATGCGGTCTCAAGATCAGTGTGGTTCAAGGTAGCAAAATCCGCCCGTGAGTGCAATAACGCACCGGCCGATGAATAACAGTTAATGCGTGGTCAGCAATTCTTCAACTCGTTCGGCGGTTAATCGCCCATCCAGTTTGATCTCTGCAGCATCAAGCAGTCGTTGAGCGACATCCACCTCACGAAACCCGCCATAGACACGGAGATCCCCGATGTCCATGACCTTGCCAATCAGCGATACTGTCCCCGTCTGCGCGTTCCGTTCTTCGTCGAGATTGATGCCGATATCGACAGTTGCTGCCGACACTCCCGGGTTGGCTTGCAGTCTCGCGTTCCGGATGACGACGTCGAACAAGTACTTCGTTCCAAAGGGAAGATTCTCGTACGTCGCAGGGTCTGCAGTGCGGTACGACCCGTTTGCAAGTGTGTAGAGGCTGGTAAGCAACCCGACGAAGTTCAGTTTGCGAATGAACATTTTTTCCCGGTCTCCCGGCCAGCCTCCCGACTCGACGAGAACTGTGCTTGTCCCCCACCGCTGCACATTGTCACCAAAGGCGCGCGGTTCAAACGTGTCGTCGTACTTCGAAAGATGACCGGGAACAAACTGGCCAATCGCAGATGCAAACACGGATGCGACCTTCTTTGCCGCGCGGCGCACTTCATTGTCGCCCCTCGATTCATCGTGCGCGGGGGCAAGCAGGGCGATGACGCTCACTTCTTTGGTTGCGCCGACTGAGTACCGGGGATCCTGGTCGTGGAGATTGAATCCGAATGCGGGGTGATGCTCGTGCTGAACAGTTTTCAGGATTCTTGCTTCCGGCGTTTCGAGCGCCAGCGCATCGCGGTTCATGTCGATGCCCTGCGCAGTGCGGCGTTGAAATCTCTCCGCCCCATCAGGATTGAGCATCGGTATGATGAGCAGATCGAGTTCCTGCAGGATGGCGCGCGTTACCGCGTGATTCCGGTTCTTCCCGAAGAAGCTGAGGATATCCATCAGTGCCATGGTCGCCGTGGATTCGTCGCCATGCATTTGCGACCAGAGAAGCACTTTCACAGACCCTGTTCCCAGACGAAGCATCGGGATGGTCCTCCCTTCCGCCGACGCGCCGACCGGTGCGGAGGTGAAAAGATTCTGAGCATTCAGTTCTTCGAGCCATCGCAGCATGGAAGCCTGTCCAAACCGGCGTGAAGTGATAGGACGGAGCATGGAGGACGCGTACATCTCAAAAAGTTCCCGCGCAAGCGCAACGGGATGGTGGGTTTGATGGGCTGAATTCGGGCTCGTCATGTCGGAATCAGGGGGACGTGAATGGGATTATCGTTGGGCACGTTGAGACGTCTGGAACCTGTTGGGCTCCGCCGTTCAATGTCCCCGGAAGATAGGAGAAAATTGGATGAGCCGCACGTCGTTGATCCGGCCTCTGTACACGAAAGAGGCCGGAATCGATTTCCGGCCTCCTGTGAGACTTCGTTCCCCGGGCTCATTCGTCAGAATGGCCGTGCAAACCTGAATATGAACCTCGGCGGTTCGCTCCGATCTGTCCGCCAGACGTATGCGAGCCGAAACGATCCGCTCCGGGTTCCTATGCCGACGCCGACATCGTGTCTGAAATCCGAAAAGCCGATCGTGCTGAAGCCGCTCGTCCAGAGGGCGTTGTCATCCACCGTGCGAACAAGGCCCGCGTCGGTCAGGACGATAAAGTTGAGACCGCGCATCAGCCAGCTGGGCCAGAAGCTGAGATCTCCGAGGAAATCTCCGTTGATGATCAGCTCGGCGTTCATCAGCAGCATGCGGTTCCCTGATTCCCCTTTGAATGGATATCCCGGAACGGTCCCCAGTCCGCCAAGATCAAAAGTCTTCTGAAGAGGCAGCGCTCCTTCGGATGTCCCGGCCCGGACGCGGATGTTCAGATTATCATACTCTCCGAGCGGTTGATATCGTCGCAGATCGAGGACGTAGCGGTTGAAGGTGAACAGTCCGCCGAGGTTCTTGTCAGCGATCTCGACGGTCGCAAGTCCGCTCCATCCTTCGGGACCATAGATTGTTGTTGTGACGGTGCTGAGTCCGGCCGTTGTCAGGAAGCTTCTCATCCTTCCATCGTCGATTGCCGGATTGGGGCGGAATCGTTTGTCGCCGCCAAAGAGGGACCATTCGGTTTCGTTCTCCATCGACTTGTATTCATCAACGAGGAAACCAACCTTGAACTGGCCGGTGAGATACTCGCGTTGCGTTGCGTAACCGATATTCACGGCATAGCCGTCACGGCGGAAATAGTCACGAAAATCCTCATGAATGAGGATCGCGGCCGCCGTGTTCTCATGAACCCCGATCAACCAATCGTCTTTCGTATCCGTCAGGCTATGACCTTCAACTTCCACTTCGAACAATTGCCCTTCGTCGAACGCGAATTGCCTGCTCAGGCCCAGGTTCCCGCGCCAGTTGTGCGACTTGAAGCCGTACCCGATAGAACCGTAGACACTGTACTCGCGCTGATCATCCCAGTAGTATCGTTTCTCCGATCCCGCTCCAAGAAACAGTCCTTCGACGCGATTGTAGCGGAAGATGAAATTGTCGAGGTTGGTCGTCTCACTCACCCAATTCGCGTTGAGCCGCGTGGAGGATTTGCGAAAATTCTTCTCTTCTTCCCTGTATGATTTCTCTTTCTTGGTACTGCTCTTATCCACAAATCCTGCAACGATCGCATCATCGTCTTTGTTGACCTCTCCGTTGATGACTTTTACATTTCCCGCGACGTACGCGCCGTCTCTAATATAGAGATCGCCGCCTATCACGAGGACGTCACCGTTGATGCGGCCATAGATGGTCAGATCGCCCGATTTCACGACCACGTTTGCGTTGATCGTATCACCCCGCTCGATGACAGTATTCCCCTGGTACGTCAGGTTGCTGTCCTCGGCAACGATCGTCCCCTTGCCGGTCTTTGCGTACACTCCTTTTGGAGTCGTGACACCCGAGTGTCCCGACAACTCCTTCTGCAATTGGTCGATCACATCTTCGACGATCGTACCGATTTTTTGTCCGAGGCTTTCATGTTTGTCCACCTCGGTTGTTTCGCTTTTTGATGTCTGGGCACAGGCGGTCGTGACAAGCATGGCACTGCACACGCAGAGTGCGGAGAATCTGAAGAGAGAGTTCATGATATCACCTCGGGAATGTAGTGGGGCTTCCTAAACCTACGCCGATTTCAGGAAAAAAGTTACAGGCGGCTGGGCCGGTTCTGCAATCCCATGGCTGTCGTCCAATTCCCCCTTCTTTCGCTAAGTTTTTTCGTATCTTTGTATATTCAAAAGTAGGACGATCATAGCGTGAGGGGATCTTATGCGTCTAGCCATTAACATTGACCATATTGCCACACTTCGCAATGCCCGCGGGGGAACGGAGCCCAGCCTTGTCGACGCCGCCCGCACCTGTGAAGAAGCCGGGGCGCGCGGCATCGTATGCCATCTGCGGGAAGACCGTCGGCACATCCGTGATGCCGATGTGCTGGAGCTCCGCAAGACAATCACGACAAAACTCGATCTCGAAATGGCCGCGACCGAGGATATTATCGGCGCCGCTCTCGGCGTTGGTCCCGATTTCGTGACGCTCGTTCCCGAACGGCGGCTGGAACTCACAACGGAAGACGGACTCGATGTCATCCGCGAACAATCCCGGCTCCGCGAGGTCATTCAGCGCTTTCACAATCATGCTATCAAGGTGAGCCTGTTCGTCAATCCAATAGATGATCACATCAGGATGTCGCGCGACATCGGCGCGGATATGATTGAGATTCATACAGGAGAGTACTCCGAAGCACGTACACCTTCGGATCAGTCACGTCTCCTGAAAGCGATCAAGAGCTCGGTCGCTCTCGCGAAATCACTCGGCCTCGGCGTCCATGCGGGACACGGTTTAAACTACAGCAACGTTTCACCCATCGCTGCACTTCCTGAAATCGATGAGCTGAGCATTGGCTACGCGATTATCGTCCGCGCCCTCAACGTGGGACTGAGTCGGGCAGTGGAAGAGATGCGCCTGCTCGTCGAGGGCGAATAGTTCATCGATATAGCCGCCCGGCTTCACCTCCAAGGAGGATCTATGCGATTCCTGCCCCTGCTTGGGCTTGCGATACTTCTCTCCCCTGCCTTTTCTCCCGCACAGACGGGAATTCCTTCGTACTACAGCCGCAACGATTTTCTCCTCGCTTCACCCGGAGCGCTCAGGTTTGGTCTTTACGGGTACGACAACCCCGCCATGACGTCGCTCCTGCGGGAGCCGGATCTGTCGTTCCTTTGGTCCGATCATGATGGCACATGGACTTCCCCTCATCGCTGGGGAGCGTTTGCCGCGGCGCCGGGAATCGGGTTTGGCCTGATCCACGAACGAAACGGATCAGCATCGGTCACTGATTACAGACTCTCGCTTTCCGCCGGCAACAGGACGTTCAGCACCGGACTCGCGTACGGATGGTCTACGGGCGCAACAGAATATTTCGACCGCTCGAAGCTGCTCTCGGTGGGGGGATTGCTTCGACCCAATCCGTACGTGTCCGTCGGATTCATCGGCACAGCAGCGCTCCAGGGGGGCAACGCAAAAGAAGCGGTCGTGGATGCGGCCATTCGCCCCTTTGGCAACGAGAAGGTGGCGCTCTTCAGCGATTACGCCGTTCAAAGTTCTTCGCCAGCATCGGGTGGAAACTGGAGTGCCGGGGCTGCGATCGAGCTTCTTCCCGGTATCGCCATCACCGGCCGGTACTTCGACACTCATGCGTTTACCGCTGGCGTGCAGATTAGCTTCGGCCGCGCCGGAGTTTCAACCCAGACACACGTCGACGCTCACCACCAGCATGCGTACAACACGTACGGCATCAGGCTCGGCGCCTTCGACCGGACGACATTCACAGGGACGAAGAGCGAGTACCTCAATCTCAATTTGATCGGACATATCAACTATCAGCGCTTCCGCTTGTTCGATCATTCTCAAACGCTTTATGATTTGATTGAGATCATCGAGGCAGCGAAGAACGATCCAGCTGTTGCGGGGATCGCCATCAACACATCGGGAATGAACGCCGACAAGGAACTTCTCTGGGAGGTCCGTGAAAAGCTCAGGGACTTTCGGGCGAGCGGCAAGCACGTTGTGATATTCATCGACCAGGTGAACCTGGCGCAATATCATTTTGCATCCGTGGCGGACAAAATCGTCATGGACCCGCAGGGATTGATTCAGCTCAACGGTTTCATCGCTGGTCGCACGTTTTTGAAAGGCACGCTTGAGAAGGTCGGCGTTGGATTTGATGAGTGGAGATTCTTCAAGTACAAATCGGCAGTCGAAGTCCTGACGCGCGACAAAATGTCTGATGCCGACCGCGAGCAGCGGCAGAAGCTCGTCGATGAGAACTACAGGATCGCGATGACAGACATTTGTGCCGGCCGCAGAATTTCGCCCGTGCAATTCGAGCGGATGGTCAACGATGAAGTTGTCTATATCGCCGTCGATGCGTTGAGCAAGGGGCTCGTTGATACAATCGGTCGGTGGGATGCCGTGGAACAGGTCATCAAGGTTCTTGAGGGAAGTTCAAAGCGTCTCACGCAGCCGGGATCCCTCGAAGCGATCCGGCGTCCGACAGATTCACGCTGGAGTGAACCACCGGGAATCGCCGTCATCTATGCGCTCGGTGCCTGTGCGATGGATGATGGCATTACAGCCCGGCGGCTTGTTCATGATGTCGACGCAGCGGTGAACGACCGTTTGGTCAAGGCAATCGTGCTCCGCGTCGATTCACCCGGGGGGGACCCGATGGCATCGGATTACATAGCGGAAGCGCTCCGGAAGGCAAAAGGCAGGAAGCCTGTGATCGTCTCGCAAGGTGCTGTCGCTGCATCTGGCGGCTATTGGCTCTCGATGTATGCCGACACAATCGTTGCAGCACCCACAACAATCACCGGCTCCATCGGCGTCATCGGCGGTTGGGTCTATAACAAGGGGCTGAAAGAAACACTGGGAATTTCGACCGACTTTGTGAAGAAAGGCGAACACGCAGACCTGGGATTTGGCTTCGCCGTTCCTCTTATCGGCATTGGTCTACCCGACAGAAATCTCACAGAGCCGGAACGTGCCCGCATGGAGTACACACTTCGCTCGATGTACAAGGATTTCATCCATCGGGTTGCTTCCGGAAGAAAGAAGTCTGAAGAATACATCAGCACGATTGCCGAGGGACGGGTTTGGACCGGCACGGACGGACTTTCGAACGGCCTTGTCGACGTTCTTGGCGGACTCGAAACAGCAATTACCATTGCCAGGCAAAAAGCGGGGATTCCCGATCGGCAGGAAGTCGATATCATCACATTCCCTGCACCAGGCTTGATCGACTTCGGGCAATTCCTGCCAAAGCTCACAGGCATTGAAACGAGCCGGAAGGATCCTGTGCTCGAGTATCTCAAGTTCCTCGTTCAGCACAACGGCCAGCCGATGCCTGTGCTTCCAATTGAAGATATCGATTTCTCACGAACGTATTAGGGTGTCGTCGTCGGAACTGATCGCCCGGCCCTAGCGGGCCTTCGTCTGTGTGAGGAATTTCTGTGCCGGACAAAAGCCGGATCGGTTCATTTTGAGACGACGTGTGCACTGCGTCAACACGAATATTCTGGAGTTTTCGGACATTACTGTCGACATTATAGGAGTTTGTGCCCGGGATCAGGGGCACAACAGCGATGCCGCGGCAGCAACAGCGCCGCGCGCAGAGAGGCGAGTGCAAGTGTTGCCGAGCGCCATCATGCCAGATAAACAGCGAACACTGTGACCAACTCTATGCGACCAGCCGGATCGATCTTTGAACTTCCAACTCCTGCGCTCCTCCTAGACCAGGGAATCCTCGAGCGGAATCTGACCCGTATGCAGGACCGCGCCAACAACTTCGGCGTAAACCTGCGCCCACATATCAAAACCCACAAGTGCATCGAGATCGCAAACCACCAGTTGGAGCTCGGAGCCCGCGGGATCACTGTCTCGACTCTCTTCGAGCTTGAGCAATTCGCGAATGCCGGATTCAACGACATCACGTGGGCACTGCCGCTTATACCGGATCATATCGAGAGGGTCCTGGAAATTGCCGACAAGGCGACGATCCGGGTGGTGATCGACAGCAGTGAGATGTTCGATCGACTGAACGCCATCGAGAGAGTCGGCAGCGAGCGATTCCACGTCTGGCTGAAGGTGGATTGCGGTTACCACCGTGCCGGGGTCGATCCGAAATCACCTGTCGCCGAAGAGCTTATCCGATCGTTGAACGAATCGCGCAATCTTATCTTCGACGGGATCCTGACGCATTCGGGACATTCATACGATGCTCATAACAAACAGGAAATCCTGGCGGTCGCCGATCAGGAACGCAGTGTCATGGTGGAATTTGCTGAGAACATGAGGGCGAAGGGATACAAGGTCCCAATGGTCAGCATCGGTTCAACGCCGACGATGTCCCTGGCGGAAAATCTTGACGGCATCAACGAAATACGCCCCGGGAACTATGCGTTCTACGATAATACACAGGTCATGCTTGGCAGCTGCGGTGTTGCAGACTGCGCACTGACAGTTCTTGCCTCTGTTGTCTCACACCAGCCCGGAGCATCACATTTTATCATCGATGCCGGAGCCCTCGCGTTGTCGAAAGATACCGGTCCCCTTCACATAAGCAACGATATGGACATGGGGATCATTTACGAAGATTACGACCGCAAACGGCTGCAGGCCCACGTCCACGTCAAGACTTTGTCCCAGGAGCACGGCAAGGTTCTTATCTCCGAAGGCTCGAGGCTGAAGGGACAGTACAAGGTAGGCGAGAAGGTCCGGATCCTCGAGCACCATTCGTGTCTCACCGCGGCAAACTTCGACCACTACTACGTCGTCAAAGGTTTCGAAGTCGTAGACCGTTGGAAGATTCTGAGGGGCAGGACCTGAACCCGCGTCCGTCCCGCTTCACGACCCAGGTCGGGAGACGATGATCGACCCGGGTGAATGACTCCTTCAAGCAAACGTAGCCGCTTCGCGACAGGCATCACCTTCCCGGGCATCCTGCGTAGACTTTCTCAATCTTTCGTGCTATCTTCCAGCACTCACCTGGAGCGACGGCATTCACATGAGCGGCGACAACTTCAATTTCATTTACATCTCGGAGATCCTTCATCTCCCCATCTTCAATGCCTCGACCGGCAAGAAGATCGGCCGCATCGTTGATCTCGCCGCGCGCACCAGTCACGTCTATCCGAAAATCACAGCGCTCATCGCATCCATCCACGAAAAGGATGAACCCGTTTATATTCCGTGGAGTCTCGTGCGGCTGACGGTCTTCAAGAAGCACATGACGGTGGAGTATCCGTTTGAAGCGGGAGACCAGGAATCAACGGAGAGCGAAATCCTTCTGAGAAAAACATTCCTCGACAAGCAGATTATTTCCACGTCGGGCGCTAAGCTTGTTCGAGTCAATGACTTGCAGTTGCTTATCGATAATTCCTCGAAGGATAATCCGAACCTCTGGCTTGTTCACATCGATATCGGATTCAAGGGTCTGCTTCGGAGGCTGGGATGGGTGAACTTCCTGAATCCGATTTTTCACTGGTTGTTTGCTCGCGACATTAACGACAAGTTTCTCACGTGGAAAAACGTACAGCCGACTACGGCGACCAACGTTCACGGATCGGTCATTCTCAAAGCGGACTCTTCCAAATTGTCTGCCATCCACCCCGCCGATCTTGCGGACATTCTTGAAGACCTCGGAACAGACGAACGCATTTCGCTGCTCGAGTCCATCAGTCCCGTTACTGCAGCGGCGACGCTTCAGGAAATGCCGATGAACCTGCGCGTGCAGATAGCGGAAGCGCTTGACAACGAGAAACTGGCGGGTATTGTTTCTGAAATGCAGATGGACGAAACCGTCGACCTGCTCGATGAGCTGAACAGGGATCGACGCGAGGCTGTGTTTGGATTGCTGACACAGGACCGCGTCGCCGAGATTCAGGACCTGACGAAACTGTCCGCGTTCAGTGTCGGCAGCATCATGAACACCAATTTCATCACGGCAAAAGAAACACAGACGGTGCGTGATGTGCTGAAGAGTGTGAAGGCGGAAACGAAGAAGGCGGAATTGCTCTACTACGTGTACGTAATCGACGACGAGGAACGGCTCAAAGGGCTCGTGACACTCCGGCAGCTACTCTCGTCGAAAGGTACCATTCCCATCTCAACAATCATGCGCGGCAACATCATTTCTGTCCGGCTCGACTCGAGCATCAAGCGCATGGCGCAGCAGTTCTTCAAGTACAAATTTGAAGCGATTCCTGTCGTCGATGATGATGACAAGCTCCAGGGGATCATCACGATGCGCGACGCGCTGGATTCCGTATTTCCCGAAGTAAAACAGGCCGCCGAGGGATAACATGGGTTTGCTGCAACGCCTGAAAGAACGACCTGCGCTCCGTAATCTGCTCATTTTCATGAGCGTGATCGGACCCGGCATCATCACCGGCAGCGTCGACAACGACGCCGGCGGTATCACGACCTATTCGGTCGCAGGGGCGCAGTACGGCTACAAACTCCTCTGGACTCTCCTCCCTTCGTTCATCGCACTGCTGACGGTCCAGGAGATGAACGCGCGGATGGGAATCGTTACAGGAAAGGGTCTTGCGGATCTTATCCGGGAAAACTTCGGCGTGCGGATCACCTTCTACATTTTCATCTTCCTGCTGATCGCGGATATCGGCAACACGGCAACGGAATTTGCAGGCGTCGCGGGAAGCATGGGGGTGTTCAACATCGACAAGAATCTTTCCGTGCCGCTCGCCGCGGTTGCCGTCTGGATTCTTGTCGTGAAGGGGGACTACAAGATCTCCGAAAAAATCTTCCTCGTCTTCAGCGTCTTCCTTCTCTCGTACATCGTCTCTGCAATCGCAGCCAAACCAAACTGGGCGGAGATCGGCAACGCGATGATCAAGCCTGAGATCCAGTGGGACACGCCGTACGTCGTCACGGTGCTCGGTCTCGTCGGAACGACAGTGGCACCCTGGATGCAATTCTATATGCAGTCCTCTGTGATTGAAAAGGGGATCAAGATCGCCGATTACAAGTACACAATCTGGGACGTGGTTGTCGGGTGCGTTGCGACGGTTGTTGTGGCGTTCTTCATCATTGTTGCGTGCGGCGCCACGCTTCATGCCCACGGGGTGCTGCAAATCAACGAGGCAAAAGATGCCGCAGTCGCACTGAAGCCATTCGCAGGCGTCCTGGCGGGAGAAGTCTTCGCGTTTGGGCTGTTCGTCGCATCCATTTTTTCTGCCGCTATCCTGCCTCTTGCCACGGCGTTCTATGTGTGTGAAGCCTTCGGCTTCGAGGCCGGGATCAATCGGAAGTTTTCAGAGGCCCCGCAATTCTACTCGCTCTTCACGATCATCCTTCTGGTCTCTGTCGGCATCATCCTCCTTCCGAACGCTCCGCTCATCCAGATCACGATCTGGACACAGGTGCTGAACGCAATCCTGCTCCCCATCGTCCTCATTTGTATGATGATCATCATCAACAAGACGGAGATCATGGGCGAATACACGAACAAACGATACCAGAACGTCATCGGCTGGGCAACGTCCATTATCCTGATCATCCTGAGCAGTATTCTTCTCTTCTCCGGGGTCGGCGTGGGCTAGCCCATTGCATCTGCTGAATCTATTGTCAGATCATCGATCACATCACTCTCATTGAACAATCATGGGTACATTCGATAAACGCATCGTCCTTGTTACCGGCGCAAGCAGCGGCATCGGACTTGCCTGCGCAGAAGCTTTTGCGCGGCAAGGAGCACGACTCGTGCTTGCGGCCAGACGCAAAGAACGGCTCGAGAAACTTGCGATCGGGTTGAAATCAAGCTACTCGACAGAGTCATTCATCATTCAACTGGATGTACGTCACCAGCCATCCGTCGAGAACGCAATCCGGTCTCTTCCACCAGCGTGGCAGGACATTGAGGTTCTTGTCAACAACGCCGGTCTCAGCCGCGGACTCGACAAACTGTTTGAAGGCAAGCTGGATGATTGGGAGGAGATGCTCGATACAAACGTGAAGGGGTTGCTCTACGTGAGCCGAGCCGTGGTACCGGGGATGGTGGCGCGGGGGAAGGGAACGATCGTGAATCTCGGATCAATCGCGGGGCACGAGGTGTACCCCGGAGGAAATGTGTACTGCGCGTCGAAGCATGCCGTCGATGCGCTGACCAAGGGGCTGCGCATGGATCTTGTCGACACACCGATCCGCGTCTGCACCGTCGATCCCGGCCTCGTTGAAACCGAGTTCAGCATGATTCGTTTTCGCGGGAATGAACAACGGGCAAAGGCGGTCTACCAGAACCTGACACCCCTGACTCCCGCCGACGTTGCCGATGCAGTGCTCTATTGTGCTTCGGCGCCCGCGCACGTCCAGATAGCAGAGATGATCATCCTCCCCACGAACCAGGCGTCATCCACGCTCGTCCACCGGACGCCTGCAGCCAAATAGTTCTTCGATCCGGTCGTCCGTCGGCACAGTCTTTCGGCGGACGATCGGTGTTCGTCAACTCTTCAGCTTATCCTCCACGCTCTTAATCTTCTGATCCATTGTCTGGTCGCGATCGATCCGCGTGCCGACCTTGATTGTCGTCGTGATACGCGGAGCACCCATTTCGTGTACGACTTCATGACACCGCTTGATGGCTGCAAACGCCGTATCCCAGTCACCTTCGATATTCGTTCCGTACGCATGCAATTGGGTTTTCAATCCTGCTTCCTGCAAGACACGCTCACAGGCTGCGATATAGATGGAGACCGAAACTCCCACGCCGATCGGAACAACACACAAGTCTATGATCGCTTTCATTGGATCTCGTCCGAAATGATTCCATGGTATGTCATTGGTTGTGACCAAAACATTCACTTTTTCTTGTCGAATATCAAGGAGCCTTCAAGGCAGCACGCCATGTTCTTCGGCCTTGATTTTCATGCGCTTATCGCTAACTTAGGGTCGATCAGTGACAGGAGGAGTCATGCAGGAGATTGCGACTGACAGTGCCGCGGGCAATGAACTCGAATCGTATTTCGAGCAGTACCGGAGAAATACGATCGGTTATCGCCAGACGTTCCGGACGCCGTATGGCGAGAAGCGGATTCTCTACGCCGATTGGACGGCCAGCGGAAGGTTATATGGACCCATCGAGGAGAAAATGCGTGACGTGTTCGGCCCATTCCTTGGAAACACGCACACTGAAACGAATATCACCGGCACGTCCATGACGCAGGCGTACCGATTAGCGCACCAGATCATCAAGAAACACGTCAACGCCGGTCCCAGTGATGTTCTTTTGTTCACAGGATTCGGCATGACAGGGGCAATATGCAAGCTGCAGAGAATGCTCGGACTGAAGATTCCCGAGCAAGTCAGCCAGTACGTCAATCTTC
>DATJQB010000107.1:0-4134 GCA_035506075.1 Bacteroidota bacterium
CTGTTCTACGTGCAGCGCATCATTGGCAACGCTACACACCTGCTCGGCGTTGTCGAAGACATGTTGAGCCTCACAGCGATCGATAACGGGAAAATCGCCGTCAGTCTCAAGGAAGTTGATCTTGGGGAGCTCATCCGGGAAACGATGGCGGATTTCCAATCCGATGAATCACCCGGTTCAGTCGTCGTGCGGTCGGTGATTCCGCCTGATGCCCTTCCGCTGGAAACCGATCGCCAGAAACTCAAGCAGGTCCTGATCAATCTCATCGCGAACGCGCGGAAGTTCACGCAGCGCGGCACGATCACAGTTTCGCTAGTCGTCGATCAATTCTTGCGGCCGGGTAGGATTGAGGTGCAGGATACAGGGATTGGAATTCCGGAGGAAAAGCTGAAGACCATCTTTGAAGCGTTCGAGCGGGTGGAAGGTGAAGCCGGATTGGCTGTGGGGGGATCAGGCCTCGGATTGACGATCTCACGGGATCTGTGCAGGCTGCTGGGATATGAACTTTCCGTAGAGAGTGAGCCGGGACGCGGATCGGTTTTCACAATCAATCTGACAGGCATTCGCTCTTCGCGGACCGAATAAGTAAGCCCATCACCCCTTGCAGGGATGATGGGCTCCGTCTTGCTTCAACTGCCGAGAAGAGTCCGGCTACTTCACTTCAAGAAGTTCGACCTCGAAGATCAGTGTGGCGTTTGGTCCGATCTCGCCTGATCCGTTTTCGCCATACCCAAGGTTCGAAGGAATGTACAACTCCCATTTCGATCCCACTTTCATCTTCTGAATGCCTTCGACCCATCCCGGAATCACATTGTTCAGCGGGAACGTCGCCGGCTGGCCGCGCTTGAACGAGCTGTCAAATTCCTTCCCGTTGATGAACGTGCCGCGGTAATTCGTCGTCACCGTGTCGGTCGCCTTCGGGGATTTGCCGATACCGTCCTTGATGATCTTGTACTGCAGGCCGCTTGGAAGAGTCACGACCCCGGGCTTCTTCTTGTTCTCAGCCAGGAACGCATCTCCTTCTTTCTTGTTCTTTTCGCCAAGCGTCTTTTGCTTTTCCTGCATCTTGGCCATCATCTCTTTCTGGAAGGTCGTCATGCATTCCTGCATTTCCGACTGTGTCAGTGCAGGAGTAACCTCGGCGAGTCCGTCGCGTATACCCCGGAGCAGGATGTCGAGATTGAGCTCGACAGACTGTGCCTTCATGTTCTTGCCGAAATCGAGTCCGATACTGTAGCTGACCTTATCCATTTGTGTTTTGATGGGTCCCTTCCCCTGCGCGATGGCGAGAACCGGAACGAGCAGAGAGATCCCGAGAATCAACAGTGATGATTTCAACGTTGCATCCTTTCGATGTGGAAGTGTCTGTGGAATCATTGATTTTCGTTCAATGTTTTATGGTACGGCTTTTTCGGTGAATCTAAAACATCAATATGTTTCTGCAATCAGTGAACGATGGTCCGGGACGGACCGGAAAAGTCGGGAACCGCATACAATATCCGGCCCGACTGTCCGTCTTACTTGAAAGAATGGGATCCTTGATAGGAATACAGAGCATACCGGTCCAGAATGCTGATCCAATAACGCAGGCTGTGGGAGCCGAGCGGCGAAGGCTGTTTGACTTCATCCGCAAACGTGTGCGCACGGAAGAAGATGCCGAGGACATCCTGCAGGACGTTCTCTTCCAGTTTGTGGCAAGTTACAGTGTTACTGAACCCATTGAGAAGTTGACAGCGTGGCTGTTCCGCGTGGCTCGCAACAAGATCATCGACTGGTACAGAAAGAAACGCCCTGAGTCGCTTCCAAGAGACGAGCAGAACCCCGGCGATCCCATCAACCTCGAGGACATTCTGTACGATTCCTCGATGGGCCCGGATGCACTCTACGCCCGTTCAGTTGTCTGGAGGGAGCTGTCGGATGCCCTGGATGATCTGCCGGAAGAACAACGGGATGTTTTCGTGATGCACGAGCTGGAAGGGCGAAGCTTCAAGGAAATTGCAGCCGAAACGGGTGAACCCATCAACACGCTGCTGTCGCGCAAACGGTACGCTGTTCTTGCGCTCCGCTCGCGGCTTCAGGATCTTTACGACGAATTTGAAACAACCACATAAGGAGTACCGCTATGAAACCATGGTGGATAGCAAAAATTGGAAAAATGCTTTTGTTCGTTGCAGTCGGAGCAACAGCGCTGGGATTCGTGGTTATGCTGCTGTGGAACGCGCTGATCCCGGAGCTGTTCAGGGGACCCGAGATTACGTTCTGGCAGGCAGTCGGTTTGCTTGTGCTCTCTCACATCCTGCTGCGCGGCTGGGGGCGATGGGCGTACGCGAGCGGCTGGCATCATGAACGCTGGCGCCGGAGGTTCGATGAAAAGCTCGCGGCGATGACCCCGGAGGAACGGGAAAAGTTCAGAGAGGAATGGCGAAACCGCTGCGGTCACGGATGGGAACATCGTCCCGATCCTTCATCCGGGTCGAAAGCGCCGGCATAGGCTGTTCGTGTCAGGGAGGAATCGTGAATGAAGGAGAACAGAGTATGATCATGCAATTGGCATCACGGGATATTGGACGCCAGGAACCAGGAGCCGCACCGGATCATCGGGACACCGAGCTTCTCGATTCGTACTCCGCGGCGGTCGTCAGCGTAGTTGAACAGGTTTCCCCGTCGGTTGTGAAAATCGATGTGACCCATCACAGGCGCGGCAGGCTCGGGGGCCGGGGGCGGGGGAACAGGGACGAGCGGACCTTCGGCAGCGGTTCGGGCGTCATCTTTACGCCGGATGGATTTATCCTCACCAACAGCCATGTCGTGCACCATGCCGCGTCTATCGATGTCATGCTCGCCGACGGCAGAAATCTTCCGGCCGAATTGATCGGCGATGATCCGTTCACGGATCTTGCGGTCGTGAGGATTGTGGCCCAGGGACTTCCGGCCGCACGGTTCGGAGATTCCGGCGCCATCCGGATCGGCCAGCTCGTCATTGCACTCGGGAACCCGTACGGATTCCAGGCAACAGTGACGGCAGGCGTCGTGAGCGCCCTCGGACGCTCGCTCAGGGTCGATAGCGGCCGGTTGATCGACAACGTCATTCAGACCGACGCTGCGCTGAATCCGGGCAACTCCGGCGGACCGCTCGTGAATTCACGCGGAGAGGTCATCGGCATTAACACTGCCGCCATACCCTGGGCGCAGGGAATCTGCTTTTCAATTCCAATCAATACAGCGAAGTTGATCGCAGGAAGACTGATCAAGGATCGAAAAGTCTCCCGGGCGTACGTCGGGATCGGGGGACAGGTCATCGAAATCTCCCGTGCCGCGATTCGCAACCACGAGTTGGGCGGCGCGCGCGGAGTCCAAATCGCGAGCGTTCAATCCGACGGCCCGGCCGCGAAGGCAGGTCTTCGGGAAGGCGACATCATCGTCGGTTTCAAGGGGCAGAGAACCGAAAGCATCGACGATCTCCACAAGCTCCTGACAGCAGATGTCATCGGAACCGAAATCACGATCACACTTCTCAGGCGTGAACAGAAGATCTTCGTCACGCTGATGCCGCAGGAGCTCCCGCTCGACTGAACGATGTCCTTTTGACAAATACAGGAAAGCCCCCGATGCATGGGGGCTTTTTCATTTCCCTCCGCTCCTGCAGCCTTGATTAAGTTCGACATATCCGCTACCTTCGATCAGATTTGTCCTTCCACGAAAGCCCTTCACGTACCAGGGAGGTATCCCCCATGATCCGATCCATGCATGTCCTTTGTCTGCTTCTGGCTGGAGGCTTTGTGGCTCAACAGCTCGATGCCCAGGGAACCGGGTTCAACGGACTCACGACGGGCCTCGGCAACCTTTCGCGCCTTTCAAAAGCGAAGACGCGATCGATCTCAGCTGAGAATTTTTCAGGTGAGAAAGGAGAAGGAGGGAAGTCGTCGAGCGGGACTGGAGAAAAGGCAGCCCGGGATCTTGGAAAGGGATGGAAGATCTCCCCTTCGGTCAAGATCGAAAAGAAAAGCACATTCACACTCGCCGAGATTGATGGTCCTGGAGCCCTCCAGCATATCTGGATGACGCCCACAGGAACGTGGCGCTACACAATTCTAAGGATCTATTGGGATGGCGAGAAGGATCCTTCGGTCGAGG
>DATJQB010000108.1:0-2425 GCA_035506075.1 Bacteroidota bacterium
AACAAAGAAGTGCCAAAAGAATCAAGCAGCAGGGGACTTCTGGTCTGGTGCAGTATCGTGTCGTTCGTATCCCGGACAAACAAGAACAGGGAGCCGTGGATCGCGCGCGTATCGATCGTCTGTCCTGGATCGTTCACACAAGCTGAAGGAGCTCCCATGGGAGCTCTTCACAAGCGCCGCGTACCTGCATTCGGAGCAAAGCCCCGCATCAATTGGTTTCTCCGTGGGGAATGTCATGGAGCGGTTTGCTGTGCGGAGAGCGCGGCGGAGTGTTTCAGATGATAGGGAAGCAGCACAGAATAAATGACCCTGTGGATCGGTGTGGCGACGCCAAGCTGTTCACCAAGCCGAACGATAGTCCCGTTGAGCGCTTCGATTTCCATCGGCTTGCCCGCGGCCAGATCGAAGTACATCGACGAGCGCGTGTCGTCGCTGAACCTCTTCAATCCCTCGAGCACCCGCGCTTCATCGACGCCTTCGAGTTCTATGCCAAGTTTCGATGCGACCGCATGTACCTCGCGCATTGCATCGAACATCAGGCTCACAGCCCGGGCGTTGCGCAGGATCTCGCCGTGTGTCAGCCGCGAGAGAGCCGTGAGCGACCCCATGGATGCGATGAAGATCAGTTTCCGCCAAAGCTCCTTTGTAATGTCATCCTGAAGCTGCGACTTGATCCCCGCGCGCAGGAATGCCTCATGCAAAGCCTGAGCATGTGCGTTCGTTTTCGGTTGCTGCGGTCCAAACACAATGCGCTGAAAACCGCCGACTTCAGTGATTTCTCCGGGTCCGGTGATCCGCGATGAAATGTAGGCGACGCCTCCGTAGACATCGCCGCGGGGAACAACGGCGCGGATCTTTTCCTCGTTGTCAACGCCGTTCTGGAGCGGGATGATGAGGGATTCGTCACGAAGGATGGGCACAAGCTGACGCGCGGCCGATTCCGTGTCATAGGCTTTGACGCAAAAGAGCACAACATCCGCCCGGCCGATCGCACGCACGTCGTCGGTCATTGTGCCGGGCGGAACTGTGAATTCGCCGGCTGTGGACTTGATTCGTAGGCCGTGCTGCTTCATGGCCGCAAGATGTTTTCCCCGGGCGACAAACCACACGTCTTCCCCCGCCTCGGCCAGCCTGGCCCCGAAGAATCCGCCGATACCTCCTGATCCCATGATCACGATACGCATGCTGCGCCGCACCTTTGTGATGCTACGGAGTTTGTCATTGTGTAGTCATTTTTGTCTTCACGTCCCGTAGAGCGCCTCTTGCTCTGTCCATCTGGTGTTCAAGCTCCTGCAAGAGTGTCGCGATTGTTTCGAAACTGCCGGTCTCTGATTGTTGTTCGAGTGCACGAGCGGCGTCCGCGAGGTTTCCGGCGCCGATGTTCAGGCTCGCTCCCTTGATTGCGTGGGCCGCATAATGAATCTTGTTCCGGTCCCGCTTCTCGAGTGAAGAGACGAGGGACGCCTGATGCTTCTCGAAAAGAGGTGTATACGAGTCGATGAGCTCAACGAGAAAAGCCGGATCGGCTGCGACGCCGAGCTGGCGGATGCGTTCGATGATTGCCTGTTCGAGCTCGTCGGCGTCGGAATGTTGGGACATGTGTGTTGTGGCGATGGTTCTTGTGTTCCGGGTTCAGGTGGAAGAACAAGTCAGAATCTTCCTGCTGCAGTGAAGCCTCATGAATCTGCAACGAATTCGACCGTGAAATGGTTCAGGCCAGGCACGCATCGTGAGGTCACTTCAGCATTGGAATGGAAATCGACCAGTTCCTGGCGTTCTTGACCGCTCGTTCGTAGCCGGCGTCAGCGTGTCGCATCACTCCCATGCCGGGATCGTACGTCAGCACGCGCTGCAGGCGTTGCTCTGCTTCTTTCGTGCCATCGCATACGACAACCATGCCAGCATGCAGCGAAAGTCCGATGCCCACTCCACCCCCATGATGCACGCTGACCCAGCTCGCGCCGCCGGAAGTGTTGAGAAGTGCGTTGAGGATAGGCCAGTCGGCGATCGCATCGCTCCCGTCCTTCATCCGCTCAGTCTCGCGGTTCGGTGAAGCCACGCTGCCGCAATCAAGGTGATCGCGGCCGATCACGATCGGCGCCTTCACTTCGCCGTTTGCCACAAGCTGGTTGAATATGAGTCCCATCTTCGCACGTTCACCGTAGCCAAGCCAGCAGATTCGCGATGGAAGTCCCTGGAAGGCAATCTGGTTTTGCGCCTTGTCGATCCAGTTGCAGAGTTGCTTGTTTTCCGGGAAGGTCTCGATGATTGCCCTGTCGGTTCTGTAGATATCTTCCGGATCTCCCGAGAGCGCCACCCAGCGGAACGGGCCTTTGCCGTCACAAAACAGCGGCCGGATGTATTCGGGAACAAATCCCGGAATCGCGAAGGCGTTCTTCAAGCCGCTTGCCTGCGCTTCGCCGCG
>DATJQB010000109.1:0-2695 GCA_035506075.1 Bacteroidota bacterium
CCAAGCTTCATAACTTCTACGGCGAGGCCCATGTCCTTGTTCACTGTCAGGAACACCACCGGGGTTTCCACATCTTTCTCCTTGAGAGCCCGCGTGATTTCCAACCCGTTCATCCCGGGAAGGAAGTAATCCATGAGGATGACGTCGATCAGCGGATTCCGAACTGCTTCGTCGATCCCTTCCGGCCCGTTTTCCTTCCAGAGCACTTCGATCTCCGCATCTTCGAACCTGCTGAGATAGATCTTCACCAGCTTCGCGAAATCGACATTGTCTTCAACAAGCAGAACGGTGATATGTTTTTTTGTTGCCATCGGATACTCAGGTCTTTGTCAAGGATCGCTCTCCGCCGGCCCGGTGCAATTGAATCGTCTTGAGCATCGGGCCCACGTCATCCAGGAGCGTGGATTTGGAAATATAACTTGCCGCACCCAGCTCAAGCGCCTTCCGGACATCTTCCTCGCGCTCCGAGCTGCTTACAATGATGACAGGAATTTGCTTCGTGGTCTCTTCTTCCTTCAAGAGCCTCAGAACATCCCTGCCGTCAAGCCTCGGCAAGTTCAGGTCAAGAAAAATGAGGTCGGGCCACGAGAGCTTCTGTTCCCCCAGCTTCTTCAGGTAGTCGAGGGCGTTACCGGCATCTTCAAAATACGTAAACTCGTCGTTTCTTCCGTTCTTCCGAAAAGCCCATTGCAGGATCTTTGCATGGTCCTTGTTATCGTCAATCAGGAGAATTCTCAGCGGTCCATCACTCAACTCGTACGCCCCTCCTACGCTGTTGGAATTGAAAAAACAAATGTCGCACCCTGTCCGGCTGTCGACTCGACCCAGATCTTCCCCCCCTGCGACTCCACGATCTTCCTGACGATCGTCAAACCGGCGCCGACGCCTTCGTATTCATCTTTCCTGTGAAGGCGCTGAAAAATCAGAAAGATTTTTTCAAAATGTGCCGGCTCGATCCCGATGCCGTTGTCCCGGACGAAGAATGTCGCCATACCTGTCGAGGAGAGCGAACCGATTTCGATCCTGGGGATTGGCTTGTCGCAGAACTTCAGGGCATTCGCTATCAAGTTACGAAAAACGATCCGCAAATGCGTGTCGACCCCCACAACCTCGGGCAGATCGGGCTGCACGATGATTTCCGCCTTGCGCTCCCGGATGGAAAACCGGAGCTCCTCCAACACGTCGGCGATGAGAGGTGCGAGCCCGACCTTCGTCCGCTTTTCCGTCAGCTTGCTGATGCGCGAGAGAAGAAGGAGGTCGTCGATGAGCCGCTTCATGTGCTGGCAGGACTCCATGACGGACTGTAAATATTCCCTTCCTCCGGCATCGAGCTGATGCTCGTACTCGTGACGGATCATCTTTGCGTATCCCTCGACGCTAATGAGAGGCTCCTTCAGGTCGTGCGAGACGACATACGTGAAATCGTCGAGCTCCTTGTTGCGTGCTTCAATCTCTCGCGACTTTCGGATTGTCTCCTGGTAAAGCTGCGCCTTTTCAATCGAGATCCCGGCGAGATGTGCAATACTCTGGAGGAGGGTGAGATGATCCTGGGAGTACATTTCAGGCGAATAGGAAAACACCGTGAGGGCGCCGATGGTCCGCTGCTTGGAAACCATCGGGACCATCATTAACGACGACGCCGATGAAGCTCCCCCGCCGTCGAGGCTCTGATCTGCAGCTCCTGCCTTGAGCTGGAGCAGCGGTTTGCGAGTCGAGAGGACTGTCATGGTCGTTTGTGACAGCTCGACTGATGACGCGCTGGTCCCGGGCGAAACTTCCGCCCTCCTGCCGTTGACAAGATCAACGGCATAGATTGACCGGATTTCCTCTTTTTCTTCGTCGAACAAATCGATGGAGAATCCATCGATGGGAACAACCTTTTCGATCTGCTCGTACGTATTGCGGGCGATCTCATCGATGTTCAGCGTCTCTGTAAGTGCGCTGCTGAGGTCATAGAGCACCTGAAGCCTCTGAACCTGACGGCTCAATTCCTCACGCGATGCCTGGCGTTCGCTGATATCGCGTGCGATGTTCACCATGAGCACCGGGTCACCCGTCGCGTTGCGCAGCAGCGTGGTGTTCAGGCTCACCGCCACGCGTTCCCCGTTCTTCCGGAGCCAGATGATATCGAAGTCTCTCAGTACGTTGTGCTCCCGCAGCTTTTCAAGCCAGCTCATAAACGATCGGAGGCTTTCTTCGGGGACCCACGGATAGGGGATCTCAGCCGCAAAAGCTTCACGTCGCGAGAAACCTGTAAACCGCTGGAACTCGTCGTTGACATCGAGCACCTTGCCCTGCAGATCTGTAATCACAAGGGCGTCAACCATCGAGTTGATGACATTACGCAACAGACTTTCGGAATCCGTCAGCCTCTTTTCGAGCTCCTTCCTGTCGGTAATATCGCTCACCGTCAGATTCAGCGCCGGCGCGCCCCGATACCAGATCAGGGCAAACGACGTCTCAACGTCGATTGTCGTTCCTCCCTGACGAAGCATGCGCGTTTCAAAACGGGTCGGAATTGCTTCCCCGCGAAACACCCTGTGTTGCAGGAGGGAAAAGAACATCCGCGATCCATCGTCAAGGAAGTCCCGGATCTCCTTCCCGATCAGTTCCTGACCGGACCGGTATCCAAGAAGCTTGCAGAACGTTGGATTGACGACAGCGATCTTGTCATTCTGAAGAATGGCGATGCCGT
>DATJQB010000110.1:0-2800 GCA_035506075.1 Bacteroidota bacterium
GGTGTGGCTTCTTGTGACGAAGCGGTACGGCCTGGCTCTCCTCACTTCATGCGTCGGGCTCTTCTTTAAGGAATTTCTCCTCATCCCGGGGGCTCTGCTGATCTTCGAGAAGGCCAGGGAGTACTGGAAGTCAAGGGCGGCATCGCCTCTCCTCTGGATCCTGGCCACCATTCTTCTCGGGGGATCATGTTTTGTTGTTCCACGGATCCTCATTGGCGTCTCGACGGGATACGGCGCCAACCTCAAGTGGATCTTCCCGGCGCAGGACCACTTTGGCTACTTCGAGAATCTCAGGTATTTCCTCTCCGGCTCCCCGAATATCGGAAGGATCGTCAACCTGGTCTTCTCTCTCGCGTCGTACTGGTTTCCTTTCCTGCTTCTTGCCACGCCGGAACGAGTGAAGATGTTGTCGGAAGAGATGGGATCTCTTCGGTGGCTCATCATCCTTCTCGTGCTGCTCGTCCTCGTCTTCGCGCTCTTCGGCGGGACGAACATCATGATCTTCGTCGCGTATACCTTGCCGGCGCTCGTCATCGCTCTGGCGTTCCTCCTTCGTTCGGAAGTGCACTGGATCGAACTTGTCGCAATGCTCGCCGCGATGTTCCTGTTCAACAGGATCTCGACCTTCACCGGCGGGATGGGAATGACTTCAGAAGACATCGTGCAGTTTTATGGCGGATGGTGGACGAAGCTGGATGTGCAGACAGTCCTACGCACAGTAGAGCTGGGATGCTACCTTGCAGGAGTTGCGGTGGTGAGGGTGATGCTGCGGAGGATCAAGAAGGCATCAGTTGCTGCAGGAAAAGGCTAAGAGTAAGCTGTACTTCTGTACATGGACCAAAGATCTGTTCCCCTGTAGGGACGTTGCATGCAACGTCCCTACAGAAGTTCGGTCCCAACGCCCACTATGGCATCAGTCGTGCAGCGCGGTTCCTGACCTGGAGAACGACAGGCACGGCAAGCAAGCCCAGCACGACAACAGCCGACACGACGATTGCCCATGTATTGACGACACGCGACTCGACATGCATCTCCAGGTCGAGCATGGAAAGCTGCTTGTCCGAGAACGACCACTCCACTCTGCTCCCGCTGAGCTCCTTCGCGTTTGTCTCGACAATCACGCCCGGCATCATCACCGTGTTGGTGTACTTCCCTTCGTTGCTTTGCCGCGCTTCGAAGTTTTCCATGAGCTGATGGATCGCCTCCGCCAGCGCCTGCCGCAGCTTCATGACAGCGGGAGAATGAACGATCTGCTGGACGCCGATGAGCGCGTTCGTCGCCATTCGCTCTTCATCCGTACCGGGATTCCCCGTTTGACCCTTGTAGACGCTGTCCGACGTGAGCACCCTGTACAACGCGTCCTTGTGCGCCTCGAGAATCGAAGAGGTCAGCGTCGGGTCGTGCAGGCTGTCGGCCGCCGATTTCAGGCGGTCAAAGAGGAAGGCGAAATGGTTCCTGTTCTCCCACTCCTCGATCCGCGCCTTCAGTGTATCGTTGATCTCATCAGCGACGAGCCGATGGAGTTCATCCGGCGTGAAGAACTCCTTCGCGGGCACAAGCGTGAACGGCTTGACCGCCTTGTATGTCTCGTCATAATCGAAATAGGAATAGAACCACCGGAACCGCTTTTGCACATTGACTGCGATATTGAGCTTCTCCGGTGTATTCAACCGAGCATACTCTGCAGACAATGCCTCGTAGGTGGCGAAGTGCTTCGACTCCACAAGGATGAGCCCCGAATCCTTGTCGTCCGAGTGCCTCCAGCTCAATTGCCAGGTCGAATCGATCGGAAACGGAAGGTTCTCCAGTCGATAATCTTCCTTCCCGCCGCCGTTGTCTTTCTTCCACTCGATGATGCGGTCCACCGAGCCGTCGGAGGAAACGATCGTCTTCACGGTGTAGTCGTTGCATCCCTGCGCCACCAGCATCAGGAGCATCGCTCCGGCATAGCGAATCCATGATCTCGTTCTCATGCTATCGTTCTCCGAGATTGACGAGTTCTTGAACGTCCTTCAGAAATGCCTTCCCCTCAGTCGACAGGATTTTCCGCGTTGAGTCGTCCAGCCCGTGATCGAGCTTCAACGACCAGAGTTTCGGATACTTTGCGCGGAGCCGATCCATCTCCGTCGTGCCGGTGAGTGCACTCGAGCGTATCGCTGCAAGAGCACCCTCGATGTCGATTCCTGCGGCCGCATTCTGAAGGCTTCGGGGGTTGTCAAGGTGCTTCATCACTCCTTGAGCTAATGGGGGACCGGGAAGTGCCGCGACCTCCTGCTGATCGCCAACCCGTCCCATCCTTGCCTCCAATACTTCCATCTTTCGCGCATCGCCATAACTCAGAATGAAGAACGCTCCGACGATCAACCAGGCTGTTCCGTAGCTCATCCTCTTCATCCATGCAAGTCTGGCATCCATCGCCAATGGTCGGACCTGGCCCCGCCGCCTGAACGCCTTCTCAGCCTGCACTTGCTCCATGATGGATTGCGTTAGCGCCCCGGTGTCTTCATTTACCGGCGAGACGTTTCGAAGTGCCTCGAGCGTCGGTTCCAACGATCGGGCTTCAGCCCATTCCGCCCTGCAACGCGGGCAGGCCTCGACATGGAGCGACAGCTTTCGCTTCGTCGCCTCGTCCAGCTCTCCCGGGCGCATCAGGTACAGCAGCTTCTTTGCCTTCGCACAGCGCATGGCATGCTCCGTTCACTTCGTGATTCGACCCAGCCGCTCGCGGATGTTTCTCCGCGCATAACAGAGGTTTGTCTTCACCGACGACATCGACATTCCCAGGTGTTGCGAGATCTCT
>DATJQB010000111.1:0-4823 GCA_035506075.1 Bacteroidota bacterium
TATTCGTACGAATACTTCTGGTCTTCGAACGCCCGTGATTCCCACCCGATGTTTTCCCCGATCCCTCTGAACAGTGTCCCATCGTCAAACCTGAACGTCCAGTAGTCGTTCGCGTGGAGAAAGCCGTGTCCGTGTCCCGGACGCGCGACGAATGAATCGACGACGGATTCTGTCGTGCCACTTGGCGTCGTCAACCTGAAGAGATAGGTGTACACTCCGGATTCCTGCGGGGCGAACCGCGATTTCCACATCGTGCCGGTTGAGGTCTCGGTATCGCAATAGCAGGGAAGGAGGAGCGGCTTGCCCGAGGGCGAGGTAAGAATCATGTCGAGGCTGACTTCAGCTGCATCGTACGGATTGTTATACCTGACGTGTGTCTGCACATTCCATTCCGACTTTTCATACTGGTGGGCGGCGGAGTCCTGCAAAGAAACGGAGACGAATTCTTGCGCATGGGATGTGAGGAAGATTAGAAACGTTGCGATGAGCACGACAAGCGATCTATGCATTGTGAGCAGGCCTGATGATAATCGTGATGAGCTTTTTGGCGGGGTGATCTTGGCCGAATCGAACGGCTTGACGTTCAAGTTACGCAGGATTGCGGAGGCACGAAAGCGTGGGCGCTGGCCACAGGGTGACCAGTGGCCAGTGACCAGTGGCCAGTGCCCAGTGGTCAGTGGCCAGTGGTCAGTGCCGTGTGATGCACTTGCTGAGTTCTCGGCCTCGGGCTGACAATGACGCTGTTTTTCCTCTATCTATCGCGAAGTTTCTACACACATAGGTAAATCCTTCCATGGAAATCACCCAATCCCGCCATTTTATATGATATTCTTCGCCGTGGCGAAGCGGCACGGTCCTTGACCCATCTCTCATCGTCTGTAAAGACAAGATGAACTCACACATAACGGCGTGGTCGCCGCCCCAAGCCCGCGTTGACGAAAGTGATCGTCAGCGCGGGCTTACCCATTGTGTCGCGCTGTATCACAACATTGATTATTAGAATTCCTGTCAATAAATTCACCAACTTGGAGTGCATTCATTCATGCTGAGCGGTGTAATGCGCATGAAGCTGGAAGCACAACGTTCCATTGGTTTCACGACATCTCATCGGGAGTTGGGATGAACATCTTGGGGATATCGTGCTTCTACCATGACTCGGCAGCTGCATTGATTCAGGACGGCAAGATCGTAGCGGCCGCGCAGGAGGAGAGGTTCACACGAAAAAAGCATGACTTCGGATTTCCAGCCAATGCGATCGATTACTGCCTCAAGCAGGGGGGGATCACGGTCGATCAGCTCGACTATGTCACGTTCTATGACAAGCCTCTTCTGAAGTTCGAGCGGATCCTGGAAACCTACCTGGCCTATGCACCGGTCGGCATCGCGTCGTTCATGATGGCGCTGCCGCTCTGGTTGAAAGAAAAGCTCTGGATCCCGTCCCTCATTCACGACAAGCTCGGGTTCGAGGGAAAGATCCTCTATCCCGAGCATCACGAATCGCACGCCGCCTCCGCGTTCTTCCCGTCTCCATTTGAACATGCAGCGTTCCTCACGATGGATGGCGTGGGGGAATGGGCGACAACGAGCTACGGCATCGGGAAGGGGAATTCGGTCTCGATCATGGGGGAGATGAACTTCCCCCATTCGCTCGGCCTCCTCTACTCCGCATTCACGTACTTCACCGGGTTCAAGGTGAACTCCGCCGAGTACAAAGTGATGGGCCTCGCGCCGTACGGCGAGCCGAAGTACGTGCAGACCATTTACGATCATCTTATCGACCTTAAAGAAGACGGCTCCTTCCGGATGAACATGGAGTACTTCGACTATTGTGCAGGTCTCCGGATGACCAACAAGAAATTCGATGCCTTGTTCGGCGGTCCGCCGCGCGAAGGTGAGTCGAAGTTGACCCAGCGGGAAATGGATCTCGCGCGGTCGTTGCAGGAAGTGACCGAAGAGATTATGCTTCGCATGTCGAGGCACGTCCACAACGCGACCGGCGAAGACAACCTCGTCCTCGCCGGCGGCGTTGCGCTGAATTGTGTCGGCAACGGCAGGGTTGTGCGCGAGGGGCCGTTTAAGAAGATTTGGATCCAGCCCGCGGCGGGCGACGCAGGCGGCGCATTGGGCGCCGCACTGCTAGTCTGGCATATGTATCTCGGGAATCCGAGGACTGCGGACGGCATCCATGACATTCAACAAGGATCGTATCTGGGTCCCGATTTCGACGACGACGCGATCGAGACGTTTCTCTCGCAGAACAACATTCCATCGCGCAAGCTCAGTCGGGAAGAGCTGGTTTCCGAAGTCGCGGAGCTCATCGCCACGGAGAATGTCATCGGCTGGTTCCAGGGCCGGAGGGAGTTCGGTCCCCGGGCCCTGGGAGCGCGGAGCATCATCGGTGATGCCCGCTCCGAGAAGATGCAGTCGATCATGAACCTGAAGATCAAGTTCCGCGAATCATTCCGCCCGTTCGCGCCGTCGGTCCTGATTGATCATGTGAGCGACTACTTCGAGATCGACCGAGAGAGCCCGTACATGCTCCTCGTCGCGAAGGTGCCCGAATCGCGGTGCATCCCGATGACCGCCGAGCAAGAGAAGCTGTTCGGGATAGACAAGCTGAACGTCGCCCGGTCGGAAATCCCCGCGGTGACCCACATCGACTATTCGGCGAGGATCCAGACCGTGCATCACGAGACCAACCCGTTGTATTACGATTTGATCCAGGAGTTCTACCGTCGTACGGGCTGTCCGGTGATCATCAACACGTCGTTCAATGTCCGCGGCGAGCCCATTGTGTGCCGTCCGGCTGAGGCGTACAAGTGCTTCATGCGGACGAACATGGACTACCTGGTCCTGGGAAGCCACCTTATCGCGAAGAAGGAGCAGAAAGAGCTCGTGGGGGATACCAACTGGAAGAAGGAGTTTGAACTTGACTGACAACATCGATGCCTCACCAAAGGCGCTCAGGAACTTTGGCCTTCTCTTCATGGTGGTCGGCATCCTGCTCGCCGCGCTTGATGCGTACCGCGGCCACGCCGCATGGCCCTGGTTTGTCGCAGGCGGTACGTTCTTTCTTCTCACAGGACTGTTCGTCCAGCCGGTGTTGAAGCCGATCTACATCGGCTGGATGAAATTCGCGTTCGTGCTCGGCTGGATCAACACCCGCCTCCTGCTGGGGATCTTCTTCTATTTGATCCTCACTCCCGGAGGGTTGATCATGCGTCTCCTTGGGCGCGACGCCCTGAAACTCAAGTTCGACAGAAAGGCTGGGACATACTGGATCCCGCGTGCGCAACAGCCATTCGAGCGCGGGCGATACGAGAATCTCTTTTGACTACATTCACGATTCAACAATGGAAGGGCGGAATGAGGACACCGGGTGGCAAAACGAGGTTTGCCGACCAGCGGATGGTCCTCGCGCCGTTGTCGCCGCTGGCGACATTGATCACTACGTTATTCTAGGTACTGCGATTCCATGATCGAACCCAGTCGTACGCCAGGCCGGCGTGAAGGGCGATGGTTTGTCGTCATCGGTGCGTTGCTTCTGGTTATTGCCCTGGTGGCCAACCCATGGTCGCTCGCCCGCTGGTTCAGCCCCGACGGCATCATCTCGCGCACAAGCAAACTCTTAATCGTTGTCTTCGAGCTCGCGTGCGGCTACAGCGGAGGGTGGCTGATTGTCCGGCGGCGCTGGCCTGTGCTTGGTAGGTCGACTATTGCTCGCGCGTACGGGAATATCGCCATCCTCTTTCTCAACACCGTTCTTTTGTTTGCGGTTGCCAACCTGGTTGTTGCGTGGCTGCGGCCCGGAAAGAAGGAAATGCAGGCGGGCTATATCCCCGTGCAGGAGCTGCTGAAAAAAGACCCAGGCCTGTTCCACCGGATCTATCCGGGGCTCTCCGACAGAGAGATCGAAGCACGCGAGCACCCTCCGAATATCACCGCGCACCCGACACTCGAATTCATGGAGCTCCCGATTGTCTCCGACGTGTACAACGTCGGCCTCGAGAACATGCGGTACACCCGGTTTGTCAGCGCCGCGAACGCGGAGTCGAAGATCAACGGTTCCACCTGGGTGTTCGGGGGATCGACGACCTTCGGTCACGGTGTCGCCGATAACGAGACCATCCCCGCGTTTCTCAATATCCTTGATTCGCCCACGGTCTACATCAACTTTGGCACCCAGGCATATGATCAGAGTCTCGAGATCGACAAGCTTCTCCTCCTCCTGAAGAAAGGGTATCACCCATCACGAGCGATCTTTGTCGATGGGCTGAACGACATCGCCCAGATGAACATGATGAACTTCAAGCCGGAGGAATCGCCCGTCCGTCTGTACGATGCCTATCGCTACCGGTCGAACATCGAGAGCGTCATGGAGCCCGACAGGGAGTTCGTTTTGCGGAAGATGCCGCTCTTCGATCTGCTCTTTACGCTGGTCGACGCAGCAGAGGCAAGGCGCATCGGCCCGTCGGATCCATGGCACGAAGAGAACCTCGACGATCCTACCGATCTTTACCATACGAACCCCGTCCTTCATTACGAAATGGTGTCGAGGGCAGGGGAGGACTATAATGCGGCCGTCAGGAACCTTGCAGCTTACAAAAGCAAGATCCTGCGGTACTACGAAGCGAACGATGTGTTTCTCGCTCACCTGGCATCGGCGTACGACTTCACCTACACGGTGTATTTTCAGCCTCTCGGTGATCTCTCCTCGAAGAACCCCTTTCACCGCGATCCGGTCAATTTCCGGAAGGAGCCCGTGTATATCTACGCCCTGGAGCTGCAGGACACCGTGCGTGCTGCGATCAATGCAGGCACCC
>DATJQB010000112.1:0-9212 GCA_035506075.1 Bacteroidota bacterium
TCAGGAATGGAAGTATTTCCGTTCAGACGACTCCGTCCGATACCGTCTCAAGCCCCCTTCCACGCGGCACGAAGAAGTGACATCGAGCATCAATGTTCTGTTCCCGCAGCCGGAACTGTGTCAGATACACCAAGGCCGTGATGTGCTCATGAGCATTCGCAAGATGAACACCCGACGTTCGCAGGTTTTCGCTTGCCCCTCACGGCAAAGCTCCTTATTATTGCACACCCTCAGCACCGGACAGCATCGAAGAGTTTCGGAGAAGGCATGATCCTTCATCATCAATTCATCCGCAGCGCGAAGAGATTTGAGAACAAGCTTGCCGTCGTCGACCGGACGCTCAACCGGCGCGTGACGTATAAGAAAGCCCTGATTGGCTCTCTCCTTCTTGCGAAGAAATTCGAACGCTACGCTCCCGGTTTCCTCGGAATCATGCTGCCGAACTCCGCCGGCTCGATCCTTGCCATCATGGCAACGCTGATGAGCGGACGCGTCCCTGTGATGATCAACTACTCCACCGGGGCCGCGGCCAACTGCGAATTCGCTCAGAAGAAATGTGCGTTCAAGACAATCATCACATCGAAAGCCCTCTGCGAAAAGATCGGCTGCAAGCACGTCGACGGTATGGTGTTCCTCGAAGATATCATGAAGTCCGTCAGCTTTGTGGAGAAGATCAAGGCGGCCTTCAAAGCGGGACTTCCTGCCGAACGTATCATCAAGAGCGTGGCAGACGCCCAGGAAGATGATACACTGCTCATCCTCTTCACAAGCGGAAGCGAAAAGGAGCCGAAAGGCGTCCAGCTCTCGCACCGGAACATCAGTCAGAATTACGGCAGCCTCATCCACGCCTACTCCTTCTCTGAGAAAGACATCTTTCTCGCAAACCTCCCGTACTTTCACGTGTTTGGTCAGACCGCCAACCTCTGGGTTCCGCTCGCTGTCGGCATGACCGTGGTTACGTATGCAAACCCGCTCGACTTCAAGACCGTGGTGGATATTATCCGTGAGGAGCGCGTCACACTTGTCTGCGGAACGCCGACATTTTTCTGGGGCTATCTCCGTGCGTCAAAACCCGGAGATTTCGACAGTGCCCGGATTCTCCTGAGCGGCGCTGACAAATGCCCCGACTCGTTGAGGCACGCATTCATCGAGCGGCACTCCAAAGTTCTGCTCGAGGCGTATGGAACAACCGAAACGAGCCCTGCGATTACCGTGAACACCCCCGAGTTCAATCGGCCCGGGAGCGTCGGAAGACCCATCGATGGTGTGCACGTCCGCGTGGAGAACTACGAAACCGGTGAGCCTTGTCAGGTGGGCGAAATCGGAAAGATCCTTGTCAAAGGCGACAATGTCATGAAAGGATATTTCGATGATTTCGAGCAGACCTCGCTGAGCATCCGCCACGGATGGTACGACACAGGGGACATGGGCTACCTTGATGCGGACGGATATCTTTGGCACGTCGGTCGACTGAAGCGGTTCCTGAAGGTCGGTGGTGAGATGGTGTCGCTGATCAAAGTCGAAGATGTGCTCGAGCGCTTCCTCCCCCCGGATGTTGAATGCTGCGTCGTCGAAGTGCCCGACGCTCTGCGAGGAGCAAAAATCGTTGCAGCCGTCACCCGCCCGATCGAAGAAAAAGAAATCTTGAAGGAGATGTCAAAAACCCTCCCGAACATCGCACTCCCAAGCAAGTTCGTTGTCCTGCCCGAAATGCCGAAAACAGGAAGTGGGAAAATAGATTTCCGAACGATAACCGACAAAGTCCGCGACATTGTGCTGAGCTAGGGATTCTACTCCAAGCTCGACCCGCCTCATGTATCCAACGTTGTGCTACCTCCTGTTCGGAAATCCGACTGCAACAGAAAGTTGTTTTTCCCCATTTCTTTTGTAAATTCTCGCACCAGCAGAGCGAGTCGTCGTCACAAATCAGGATTCTTCGCAGCGAAACCAACGACAGACGAGAATGATGTTCAAGCCCTTCAATGAAATGACCGAGAGCGACTATGCCGCTGTCGGGTTCAAATCCGGTCTTGAAATCCACCAGCAGCTCCTCACTTCAAAGAAGTTATTCTGCCGCTGCCCGGCAGGACTCTATAGTGACAGTTACAACGCCGAGATTCTCAGGCACATGCGGCCAACACTTTCCGAACTGGGGAAATACGACGGCACTGCGCTGATGGAATTCAAGACGAAGAAGGAGATCATTTATCAGATCAACCGTGCAACAGTCTGCACGTACGAGATGGATGATACTCCCCCCTTCGAGCTCAATTCCGAAGCGCTCGACATTGCCCTCGAAATCGGCCTCCTCTACGGCTGCGTGATGGTCGACGAGATCCATATTGCCCGTAAACAATATCTGGATGGCAGCATACCGACGGGATTTCAGAGGACAACGATAGTTGGTGTGGACGGCTCCATCCCTTACAAAAACAGAACGATCAATATCGTTCAGCTTGGCCTTGAAGAGGATGCCTGCAGAGAAGTCAGCGATATCGGCCATCGCCGGGTCTACCTGACTGATCGTCTCGGCATGCCGTTGATTGAGACTGTCACAGCCCCCGAGATGCGCACTCCCCAGGAGGTTGCAGAAGTCGCGAACATCCTGCGGAGACTCGTCCGGAGCACGGGCAAGGTCAGGACCGGTCCTGGGGCAGCCCGACAGGACGTCAACGTGAGCGTCACTGGCGGAACGCGTATTGAGATCAAAGGTGTACCGCGAATTCCGAACATTCCCCTTCTCACGTACAACGAGGCGATGCGCCAGTTCAACCTTCTCCGGTTGAGAGATGAGCTGCATCGACGGGGCATTACCACCGAAACGTTCTCTTCGAAGACTGAAAATGTCACAAAAGCTCTTCGGAAGACGCGCTTTCAACCGATCAGATCGGCGGTTGCGGAAGGACAGGAGGTCCGGTGCGTTCTCCTCAGAGGGTTCAGCGGCTTGCTCCGTTGGCAGACGCAGACGGACACGTTCTTTTCGCGTGAGATTTCCGATCGGGTGCGCGTGATCGCCTGCCTTACGACACTTCCGAACATCGTGCACTCTGACAGCCCTTCGGAGACTCTGGCTTCGTCCGAGTGGCAGCTCCTCAGGAAGACATCCGGTGCAACCGAGGACGATACCATCGTTGTTGTCTGGGGAAGCCAACAGGATGTTTCTGCGGGAGCCGCGGAAATAGTCATCCGGGCCAGGGAGGCGACGATCGGTGTGCCTTCCGAAACCCGCCAGGCGCTGCGTGATGGAACAAACGGTTTCGAGCGCATTCTCCCCGGACCAGACAGGATGTACCCCGATACGGATCTTCCTCCCCGAAGAATTTCGGCTGAGCATCTCGGCAGAATACGACAATCGGTTCCCGTTGTGTTCTGGGAGAACGAGCAATGGTACAGACAGCTCAACATTCCGCCAGACGTTATCAGCCCCCTGAGCTCTTCCCCCTTTGCATCCCTCTTCGCCACAGCCGTGCGCGAATGGAAGCTGCCGCCAACACTTGTCGCCGTATTCCTCGTTCAGTTCCCGAAGCGGATCGCCAAAACCATCGGCCGGCGTGTACGATTCTCAATCGAAACGATGCGTGATATTCTCACACGTTTCCGCGACGGGCATCTGGCAAAAGAGGGCTTCCTCCCACTCCTCATGCAGGTTGCGATGGGTGAACAGGTCGAACACGCGGCTCAAGATGTGATGACGGAGAAAGAGCTATCCGACCTCATTCTGAGAACATGTCACCATGCTCCGCTCATGAACATCAGGAAATCAGAACACACGCACGACATCATCATGGGCATAGTGATGCAGACAGCGCGCGGAAAAGTCGACGGCAAAATTGTATCCGAGAGCGTGAAGAGTGTATTGAAGGAGGTCCGGCCATGACCGCTCCCGACAATTACCGCGGCTATCGCGGCGAGGCGCTTGAAACACTCAAGTCGTTCAACGCACAGGTTTGGAGCGATGTCGAAATCCGGACTGGGACGGGATCGTTCACAGGCATCGTCCTTCCGAGATCGGAGACGGCAGACCCACACCATATCGTACTGAAACTGCGCAGCGGGTACAACGTAGGAGTTGCCGCTTCAGGCGTCCAGTCCATCCAGGTGCTGGGGCGAAAGGAAGCTCACTACAAAATTCCCGAGAAGGATTTTCCTTACGACCCCGTAAAACCGCGCGTGAAGCTGTTCGGGACAGGCGGGACGATTGCGAGCCGACTGGACTACAGGACCGGCGCTGTTATACCGGCGTTCTCCCCGGGCGAACTGTATGGGTCCGTCCCGGAACTGGCGGACATTTGTAATCTCGAAACGGAGAAACTCTACGGTGTCTTCAGCGAAAACATGGGTCCCGAGCAGTGGATCGGCACAGCGCAGGCGATTGGCAGGGAAATCGAGAAAGGAGTGCAGGGGATCGTCATAGGACACGGGACGGATACGATGCACCACACGGCTGCTGTGCTCTCGTTCATGGTGCAGAACTCTCCTGTTCCCATCGTCATGGTGGGTTCCCAGCGTTCAAGCGACCGCCCCTCTTCCGATGCAGCACTGAACCTGATGCACAGCGTCAAAACCGCGGCAGAAAGCGACATCGCCGAAGTGATGGTGTGTATGTTCGGACCGACATCCGACCAGTATGGGCTGCTCCATCGCGGAACGCGGGTCCGCAAAATGCACTCGAGCTACAGGTCGACCTTCAGGACCATCGGCGACATTCCAATCGCCATGGTAAGCCGCGATGACATCACTCCCTTGCGATCGGATTACAAAAAGCGCCGCGCCGATCGGAACGTAACGGTCAACACCTCCTTCGAAGAAAAAGTCAGCATCGTCTATTATTATCCCAACATGAAACCGGACATTATCGATTCGCTGATCGATAACGATTACAAGGGGATCATCATTGCCGGCACCGGTCTCGGGCATGTCAACAAGCCACTCTATCCATCCCTCAAACGGGCGAACGAAAAGAACATAGCCGTCTTCATGACAGTGCAAACCCTTTGGGGGTACGTGCAGATGTACGTGTACGATACGGGGCGCGACATGATGGAGCTCGGCGTGATCCCATCCGCCAACATGCTCCCCGAGGTCGCCTATGTGAAATTGGGATGGGCACTCGGCCAGACAAACGACCTGGCGAAAGTCCGCGAGATCATGCTGACTCCGATCGCAGGCGAGATCACCGAACGGGAACCGAGCAACGGATACCTCATTTTCCAGGGGGGCATTCCCGAGGTCGAAGAGTTCATTTCGAGATACCGGAAATAGCTCGGGCTGCAGACAAGACCCTTCGCGCGGGAACCTCGAATTGGTTCACAGATCAGATCCACCCCATCCGAGCGTTCTCATTTTTGATTTTGTGCAACTTCTTCGTATATTTCCATCTGTGTACTAAAGAAACTACGATTGTCAGATCGATGTGAAGAAAGCCTAATGAAAAGCACTGCAGTAGCCTCACCAACGCAAAACCACTCCAAATTGCTCGGCCTTTCCCGCGAAACTCTCCTCAGCTGGTATGACGACATGCTCCTCGTCCGACGATTCGAGGAGAAATGCGCCCAGCTCTATGGCATGGGCAGGATCATGGGGTTCTGCCACCTCTACATCGGCCAGGAAGCAGTCTCCACCGGTGCCATCAAGGGGGCCTTGAATCCGGATGACTATGTCATCACCGCGTATCGGGACCACGGCCAGGCCATTTCGAAGGGCGTCGATCCGAAAGCAATTCTCGCCGAGCTGCTGGGAAAATACACCGGCACGACGAAGGGCAAGGGCGGGTCGATGCACATCTTCGACAGCTCCACGAATTTCATGGGGGGACATGCGATTGTCGGAGGTCATATTCCTCTCGCGTCCGGAATTGCGTTCGCGATCAAGTACCGCAAGGAGAAGAAAGTCTGCCTCTGCTTCATGGGGGACGGCGCGACAAACATCGGATCATTCCATGAAGGATTGAACCTTGCGGGTCTCTGGAAGCTGCCGGTAATCTTCATCATCGAGAATAACAAGTACGGGATGGGCACGGCTGTCAACAGGGCTTCAGCCGTTGAAGATCTTCACAAAAAGGCGATCGCTTACAACATCAAAAGCGAGGTCGTCGACGGCATGGACGTGTTGGAGGTCTATGCAAAAGTAAAAGCTGCTGCGGACAGGGCACGCGAAACCTACGAACCGACACTCCTGGAGATTGAGACTTACCGCTTCAGGGGCCACTCCATGTCCGATCCCGTCCACGGCGTTTATCGCTCCAAGGACGAAGTCGAACGTGTGAAGAAATCCGATCCCATCCTGCTCTTCGGAGAAACGTTGAAGGAAGAGGACGTTGTGAAGGATGACTACTTCGAGGAGGCGGAAAAACGAATCAAGAAGATTGTTGAGGAATGTGTTGAGTTCACTGAAAACAGCCCCGATCCCCCGCTTGAAGAATTGTGGAAAGATGTGTACTACGACGGAAAGGGGGAATAACGCATGGCAATTGTGAGTCTTCGCGAAGCGATCAACCAGGCCATCGATGAAGAGATGGCGCGCGACGAACGCGTGTTCCTTCTTGGTGAAGAGGTTGCGAACTACCAGGGCGCATACAAGGTGAGTCAGGGCCTGCTGCAGAAGTGGGGCCCGATGCGGATTCTTGATACTCCAATTGCGGAAGCGGGATTTGCGGGAGTAGGGATTGGAGCGGCCATGATCGGGCTGCGGCCCATCGTTGAGTTCATGACCTGGAACTTCTCCCTCGTCGCTTATGATCAGATCGTCAACAATGCGGCAAAGATGCTCTCGATGTCCGGGGGCAACTTCCACGTTCCGATCGTGTTCCGGGGACCCGGCGGGGCAGCACACGGATTGGGTGCGACGCACTCCCAGGCCCTTGAATCAATTTACGCGCACTTCCCCGGCCTCAAAGTCGTCATGCCGTCCACGTGCAAGGATGCAAAAGGGCTTCTGAAGACATCGATTCGCGACGAGAACCCGATCGTCTTTATCGAGAGCGAAGTGATGTACGGAGACAAGGGTGAGATCCCGGACGGAGAGTACACGATTCCGCTCGGAGTTGGAGAAGTGAAGAAGGAAGGATCCGACGTTACGATTGTCTCGTGGTCAAAGATCCTCGCTCATGTGGTCATGAAGGCCGTTGATGTCCTCCAGCAGGAGCTCAATATCAGCATCGAAGTGATCGACCCGCGGACCATCCGCCCGATGGACTACGACATCATCGTCAATTCGGTGAAGAAGACAAACCGGCTTGTGATCGTCGAGGAAGGCTGGCCTTTTGCCGGCGTCGGCGCTCAGATTTCGCACGAAATTTCTTCGCGCGCCTTCGATTCTCTCGATGCGCCGGTCGAGCGTGTGACGCAGGAGGATGTACCGCTCCCTTATGCGCATGATCTCGAGAAGTTCTCGCTCCCGAACCTGGACAGAATCCGGGCCGCGGTTAAAAAAGTTCTCTATTTGGACTGATTTCGAAAAGGCTATTCCATGGCGACAAAAATCATGATGCCGAAGCTCAGTGACACAATGGAAGAGGGTGTCATCCTGAAGTGGCTTCGGAAGGAAGGCGACAAGATCAAGCAGGGCGAGATCATCGCCGAAATCGAATCCGACAAAGCTGACATGGAGCTCGAAGCCTACGACTCCGGCGTCCTGCGGAAGATTGTTGTGCCGGAAGGTGGAAAGTCTCCCATTGGCGGCTTGATCGCCATCATTGGCGAAGCAGATGAGGATATCGCACCTCTTCTGTCCGGCACTGCTCCAGCCCCGGCAACAAAGAAAACCGAGAAATCAGCTGCACCAAGCGCACCTCCTGTACCGCAAGCCCCCTCGCCAAACCAGCCAACTGATGGTAAAACGAAAGCATCTCCTCTCGCACGCCGCCTGGCAGGCGAGAACAGAGTCGATCTTTCGAGAGTCCAGGGGTCTGGACCACAGGGAAGGGTGATCAAGCGGGATCTTGAGAGCTACCTTTCGAAGGGAGCTTCAACAAGCGCAATCTCAGCGAAACCGATCCTTCCCGGCACGGCCGAGGATGTCGACCTCTCCCCCATCCGTAAGACGATTGCAAAGCGCATGACGGAGAGCAAAACCACAGCCCCTCATTTCTATGAAACGATAGAAGTTGATATGGATCCCGCGATAACCTTCCGGGAGCAGATCAACGCTGTGACCGAGCTGAAACTGAGCTTCACCGATATCATCATCAAAGCGACCGCCGCCGCCCTCATGAAGAATCCCCAGGTGAACGCGACGTATCTCGGCGACAAGATGCGTCAGTTCCACTTCGCTCACATCGGGATCGCTGTAGCGATGGAAGAAGGACTTGTCACACCCATCCTGAAGAATTGTGAACAAAAGAAGCTCGATCAGATCAACAATGAGCTGCGGGATCTTGTCGATCGTGCCCGATCGAGGAAGTTGAAACCCGACGAGTACACAGGAGCAACGTTCACGATCAGCAACCTCGGGATGTTCGGCGTCGAGCAGTTTGCGGCGATTGTCAACCCGCCTGAGGGGGGCATTCTTGCTGTTGGAACGATTGTCGAAAAGCCGGTCGTGAAATCGGGGCACATCGTCGTCGGCCACACCATGAAGATGACTCTTTCGGCAGACCACCGGATTATTGACGGCGCCGTGGCGGCACGATTCCTGCAAGATCTGAAGAAGATCATGGAGAATCCTGCCTCCCTTGTGCTTTGAAGCTGCCCCAGGTTTCAGCAACATCTCTGAGGATGTTGACACCGGATACATCCTCAAATCCCAAAAGATCGGATCATCGATGTCGTATTCCATACGCCAGCGAGTCAGCGATGAGTTATCTGGCGCCGCACTCCCCTTCGTTGCTTTTTGCATTGCTCTGAATCTCACAGCCGGCCAGATTACCGCAGCACTCAAAATCCCGCTCTATCTTGATTCGATCGGAACCGTTTTGACGGCGGTCCTCGTCGGCCCTTGGTCCGCAGTCATCTGCGGAAGCGCCGCGAACCTTCTCGCAGCCGCCTTCGGCAACCCATCGATGATTTTCTTTATCCCGGTCGTCGTCGTCATTGGAGCGTTCACAGGATTTCTCGCTCGCCGGGGTTGGTTCCGGAAGTGGTACCTCGTCGCACTCGGCGGACTTATTCAGGGAATCCTGGCAGCGATTGTGTCGGCGCCGATCTCCGCATATCTCTTCTCGGGCGTGATGATGGCGGGCACCGATTTTCTTGTCCTCTATTTTCGCTCGGTCG
>DATJQB010000113.1:0-5312 GCA_035506075.1 Bacteroidota bacterium
TCACGGGCACCATGATCTCCGGGTTCGCCTTCTTCCCTTCCTTCACGAGCTCGCCTGCGGCTTCCAGGATCGCACGGATTTGCATTTCGGAGATCTCGGGATACGTGATCCCCAGACGAACGCCCCGGTGACCCAGCATCGGGTTGTTCTCGCGGAGCGAGTCCGCACGCTTGTGAAGCTCGGACATGTTGACACCAAGCTCCTTTGCAAGCGCCTGCATCCTCTCCTCGTTGTGCGGAACAAACTCGTGCAGCGGCGGGTCGAGCAAACGGATCGTCACCGGGCGACCGTCCATAACCTCCAGCGTCGCCTTGATGTCATTCTTCACGAACGGGAAGAGTTCGCCGAGAGCCTGGCGCCGCTCAGCTTCCGTCCGGCTCATGATCATCTTGCGAAGAAGGAAGAGGGGCTTGTCGCTTCCCTCACCGTAGAACATGTGCTCGGTGCGGAACAGCCCGATACCTTCTGCACCGAACTCGATCGCCTTCGCACTGTCTTTCGGTGTATCAGCGTTTGTCCGGATGCGCAGGACGCGGACCTTGTCGACCATCTTCATCAGATCTACGTACGACTTGTTGTGCTCGAGATCGACGTCGACGAGAGGCAGACTCCCTTCATACACGACTCCCTTGGTACCGTTCAGGCTGATCCAATCGCCTTCTTTTACAACACTCCCCTTCTTTGTCTTGAACGACTTGCCGTCATCGGCAACCTCAATATCACTGCAGCCGACGATACAGCACTTGCCCCAGCCGCGTGCAACGAGGGCTGCGTGCGATGTCATTCCCCCCTTGCTTGTGAGGATGGCCTGAGCCTTGTGCATGCCGTCGACATCCTCCGGTGATGTTTCCTCGCGGACGAGGATGACCTTCTCACCGCGCGCGGCCCACGCCACTGCATCTTCTGATGTGAAGACAGCACGTCCCTTTGCGCCGCCGGGACCCGCGGGGAGCCCTTTCGCGATTGGTGCGGTCGTCAATTCAGCTTTCGGATCCAGCATAGGAAGCAACAGCTCGACAAGCTGGTTCGGAGCGACGCGCAGCAGCGCCGTTTGTTCGTCGATCAGCCGTTCCTTCACCATCTCCGTCGCCATGCGGACAGCGGCAACACCGTTGCGCTTTCCAACGCGGCACTGGAGCATGAAGAGCTTTCCTTTTTCAATTGTGAACTCGATATCCTGCATGTCCTTGTAGTGTTTCTCAAGGCGATTCTTAATAGAATCGAGTTCCTTGTACAGCTTTGGCATGATATCATTGAGCGTCGGAAGGTTACGGCTCTGGTCGTTCTTCGAGTACTCGTTGATCGGGCCTGGCGTGCGGATGCCCGCAACCACGTCTTCGCCCTGGGCGTTCACGAGGTACTCGCCGTAAAACTGGTTCTCGCCGTTTCCCGGGTTGCGGCTGAACGCGACGCCTGTCGCGCAATCGTCACCCATGTTGCCAAACACCATCGTCTGCACTGTCACAGCCGTTCCCCACTCGTCAGGGATCCGCTCGATGCGCCGGTACTCAAATGCGCGTTTTCCGTTCCAGCTCGCGAACACGGCGCCAACGCCGCCCCACAGCTGCTCGTACGGATCGTCCGGGAATTCCTTCCCGAGCGTGTCTTTGATCTTCTGTTTGAATTCAACGACGAGGGCCTTCAGATCCTCAACTGTCAGATCTGTATCGCTCTTGTACCCTTTGCTGTGCTTCACTTCATCCAGCCGCTCGTCGAGAACTTTGCGGATTCCTTTTCCATCTTTCGGCTCGATACCGGCCGCCTTCTCCATCACGACATCCGAATACATCATGATGAGACGCCGGTAGGCATCATACACAAACCGGGCGTTCTTCGTCAGGGCGACGAGACCATCGATGGTCTTCTCGCTCAGGCCGACGTTCAGGACTGTCTCCATCATGCCGGGCATCGATTTCCGTGCACCGGAGCGAACGGAGACAAGCAGCGGGTTCTTCGGGTCCCCGAATTTCTTACCCATCAGCTTTTCCACTTTGCCGAGCGCCTGCTGCACCTGCGCTTTGAGCTCCGTGGGGTACTTCCGCTTGTTGGCGTAGTAGTACGTACACACTTCGGTGGTGATCGTGAATCCCGGTGGAACCGGGAGGCGGAGTTTCGGATGGCCGGCCATCTCTGCGAGATTGGCTCCCTTGCCGCCGAGCAACTCCTTCATGGATTCATTTCCGTCGGCTTTGCCACCGCCGAAGAAATAGACATATTTTTTTGGTTTGGCCATAGTGATTGTTCTCTCTTTCCTTGTTGCTTATTCCGTTGTTGAGTGTGCTGCAGTGTTCTGATGGTTCATCTTCTTCTTTGCGCGTGCTTCTTTCATGAATGCTTCACCGAGAGATTTCGATGCGGGATTCCCGAAATTCTCCATCCTTTCAGGATGCCATTGTACGAGCAGCAGGAACGGCATCCGATCCTTCAAAATCCATTCGGCCCCTTCAACCACTCCATCAGGTGAGACGGCCGACGGCATCAGTCCGTTCCCAAGGCGATCGACAGCCTGATGATGGGACGAATTGACGTCGAGAGCTGACGATCGGACCACGCTTTCCAGCAGCGAGTGCTCAGTCACCCGGACCTGGTGCGCAAGCGTGTACGACTTGTCCTTCGAGTGATCTGAAAACCCGGCGGACGGCAAATCCAGCACCAGTGTTCCGCCGAGATACACGTTCATCACCTGCATGCCCCTGCAAATGCCAAGGATCGGCATACTCAGGTCCAACGCCCGCTCGATCGTATCGAATTCAAATTCATCACGCGCGCAGCTGACATCCTTCGATCGACCAAGAGAATCGCTCACTCCGAAATGCCTCGGGTCCACATCACCGCCTCCGGTGAGGAGCAGCCCATCGAGCTCGCCGACTTCTTCGAGATTCTTCCTGACGTGAGACAGCACGCGGCATTCGACGTCCGGATCCAAACGCTTCAGCCAGTCCGTGTAGAATGTCAGACTCGGTTTCAGCGTATCGGTGATACCGATCTTCAGCATCGTTCTCTTCAAAACTTTTCGATCAAACTGTTCAGCACCTGCTCTCCTTTGAGAATCGCCTGCTCAATCTCGATGTAATAGAGCGGGGCACGATCCAGAAAGCTGGTGTACGGTTCTGTCTTTCGCTCAAGGCGCGCGATGTCTTTTTCCGTCGTGACGAGAAAATCCGTCTTTGATCGGCTCAACTGCTCTTCCAGTTCCCTGAGATCAGATTTCGTGAAAACGTGATGGTCCGGGAACCGGAGGTGGTTCACGATCGTCAGTCCCAGCGAGTGGAGCGTTCCTTCAAACGACTCGGGATTCCCGATTCCCGAGAAGGCTACTGCCGACTTTCCCTTCAGTCCGGGGAGATCCACACTGAATCGTGTGCTTGCGCGTCTGAAGGCAGTCACCCTCGTTGTGAGACCAATGACCGGCGTTTGTGTGAATCGTCTCAGGTCTCCACAGGCAGATTCGTATTGCGCTGCGCCTTCGCATCGCGTCAGGGCAATCAACGACGCACGGGAAAGCGATCGAAGCGGCTCTCTCCTGTTTCCGGCTGGAAGCAACATGCCGGGATTGTGCGCGTCCGCTGCCGGCATGAGGACAATATCAACATCCCTTTTGATGTAGCGATGCTGGAAGGCGTCATCGAGCACGATCAGCGAGGCCCCGAACCGCTCCACCGCACATCTGGCCCCGCGCACACGCTGCTCATCGACGATGACGATCGTACCGGACAATTTCGCGGCAATCTGAAACGCCTCGTCCCCTGCTGCCGACGAGTCGGCCGCAAGCACAGACCCGTCGCTCACGACCACCGTTCCCGTTGTTGCGCGACCATAGCCCCGGCTGACGACGGCGACCTTCTTCCCTTTGGCTGTGAACTTACGGACGAGCAACTCAACGAACGGAGTTTTTCCAACTCCGCCGGCGGAAATATTCCCGACCGCAATCACAGGAACTCCGACGGACTGCGTCCGCAGGATGCCGATTTCAAAGAACAGATTTCGAAGAACTACACCGGCGCCGTACAAAAACGAAAATGGCAGCAGGAGCAGTCTCATGCGTTTCACTCAGGCTAGTTGGAGAATTCGCTGTGCGACCCGCTCAGACGCACCGATCTCGCCCAATCTCCCCCGTACCTTCGATAGCTCGTCGCGCATCGCGGACAATGCCGACTGATTGCGGAGCAACGCAATCACGTCCTGTGCAAGCGTCGATGCGTTCGCTCTCTGTTGAATAAACTCCGGGACAATTTGCTTTCCTGCGACGATATTGACAAGTCCGATATTTTTCACCTGCACCAGCAATCTGCCGATCAGATATGTCGGCCACGACGTTTTGTAAACGACCACCATCGGAGTGCCGAACAACGCTGTCTCCAGTGTCGCCGTGCCGGATGTCACGAGAGCAAAATCCGCGTTCTGCATTACTTCGTATGTGGCATCCTTCACGAGCCGGACGCCCTCAAGGTTGTACAATGTCCGGAAGTACTCTTCACGCAGCGTCGGCGCGATCGCCACGACCACTTCCATGTCTTCTTCCGCGGCGATGGTTCTCGACGCTTTGAGCATCTCCGGGAAGATCATCTCAATTTCCTGTTTCCTGCTTCCTGGCAGGAGTGCGAGGATCTTCTTCTCCGGAGCGATTCCGAACCGATTGCAGAATTCCTTCCGGTCCAATCCCGACCTAAGTACCTCAAGAAGCGGGTGACCGACAAATTCTGCGTCAATCCCTTCTTTCCTGTACAGGTCGGCCTCGAACGGGAAGATCACGAGCATCTTGTCGACGATGCCCTTCATCTTCTTGACACGAGACCGATGCCAAGCCCAGACCTGTGGGCTGATATAATAAACGACCTTCGAGCCGCTTCGTTTCGCCGTCTGGGCAAACCGGAGGTTAAAGCCCGGATAATCGATCAAAAGAACCACTCCCGGCCTCTTGTGCCGAAGCACCGTCTCCAGCGCATTTTTCATTGAACGGATGACAGGAAGATGCCTGATCACTTCTGCGAAGCCCATGAAACCCAGCTCGTTCACATGGTAGATCAGGTGCATCCCCTCGCTCTTCATCCGGTCACCGCCGACGCCGAAGATTTCGACACCTGGATTTGCCTTGCGCAGCTCGCGCACAACCCCCGATCCATGGAGATCACCGGACGCTTCGCCGGCTATGATCATCACACTCCGCACCACGACCTACCTCCAGTTCCAGATCAGGAAGAGCACGATCATGACAAGCACGATTGCCTGAAACGTTCTTCGTTCTGACCGGAAGGCTTCCTGCCAGTTCGGCCTCTGGTGTTCCTGCCGCGGGTGCAGAAAGCGCGGGAACC
>DATJQB010000114.1:0-10875 GCA_035506075.1 Bacteroidota bacterium
GTGTTCCTTAAGGCCAAGCCATGGTCCTCGGTTTGCTTCGTGGTCGAGCTGCGTGATGAGGACCTCGTCGCCCGGCTTGAATGATCGGCGCAGGGCATGACTCAGAGCGAAATTCAGCGTTGTCATGTTGGCTCCGAGCGAGATGCATTGCGGCCCGCGAGCTCCAAGATGGGTTGCGATGGCACTCCTCGTTTCGGCAAGAAGTTTGTCCGATTCCCGCGTCGTAACAAAACTTCCGTGGGTGTTTGAGTTGCACGTCGTATAGTATCCGACGATCGCGTCAATGACTGCCTGAGGCACCTGTGTGCCGCCGGGGCCGTCAAAGTAGATAAGCGTGTGCCCGTTGTGAGTCCGGAGCAGCGACGGGAAATCGTTCCGCCGCTGAGAGAATGCGCGGGGTGAGTGCTGAAGTGGATGCATCCTGGGAATTCCTCTGTAACGACGTGCCAACAGGAGTGATTGGTTAACGAGTTGCCGATTTAGTTTCTTTTCGACGCGAGGGCCATAACGTCATCTCTCGTCAGAGCCCTGTCAAAGATCCGGATGTCGTCAATCGAGCCTTCGTAGAGATTTGCAGGCGAAAGCGGGTTGTGCGGCCAATGTGTAGCACCCAATGTTATCTCCTGGTCGCTTGGCTCAGTCGAGGTCCCGAGAATGCCTTTCTGCCGGGCGAGTACTCCCGGTGTGCCGTCGACATAGAGCGTGACACGTTCACTGACGGGCAGTGAACTATCGAAGACGAGCGCAAAATGAAACCAACGGCCGACGGGGATCGGATTGCTCTCCATCATGTTGAAGGCGCTCGCATCCAGCCGGCTCATGACAGAGCCTTTGATCCTGCCGTCCGTATCGTGACCGATGCTCCACTGATAAGGTCCTGAATCTCCGCCGAATGATTTTGCGATGATGCAGCCTGCCCCGGCTATTGAGGGGAGGGCGTCTGTGTTTGCCCATCCGCTGATTGTGAACGACGCGTTGGGGCGCGAAAACACATCGTCGATGGCATTCCCAAGTCGTGCGAAACTCGATGTGCCGTTGAAATGAAGAGCGCGGTTTGGTTTCCCTGACCTGTCGGCGACCCAGTGAACGTTGTAAAGTTTTGCATCCGGGCCGGTCCGCGTGACATCACGCAAATCTCCGTCGAACGGGTAGTGAGCGACGAGTCCGCGGTGAGCGGGGGGAGTGGTTTCCTTCGGAATCAGAAGTATGTCGGCTGTTGTTTTTTCGGATATGACGTTCACCGAAAGTGTGCGATTTTCGTAACCGTCTTTTTTCGCGTTCACGGTGTACTTCCCGAACTTCAATCCCTGGAGGTAGTACTTGCCGTCATTGTCCGTCACCGCAACGCCGCTTGTTGGCGACGTCTGGATCTGGACCAATGCTACCGGCGTCCCCGCGTGTGCATCGATGACTCGCCCGATGATGCCCCCTCGTGAATGCGTCGGTTCCTGGCAGATCGCAAGCGAGCTAGTGAGCGAAAGCAGGATAATGAGAGCGTTCTTCATAGAGCCTCCCCTGAAAGCAGGCTGTCAACGAACTGCCAGGGTGGCCAGTGCTGGCCTTTGCCCGGGCCGATAGGTACCTGTTCTGAAGCAGAAGTACACCTGTGGTGATGCAAATCTATCGAACGGAGGCTCGAGAAGCAAGGGAACCACCGAAGGGCGCTTCGTCACGGAGACCTTCCAACTCGTCCCAATCTGCAACTTTGCTGGCGATCTGCCGTCCTTTGATGCAAGGATTCAGCTGAAGCTCCCTCCCTCAATTTCGTACTCCAACACAACTGTGCAGGCATGTTCGGCATGAAATTGTTCTACGTGGCCGTGGCGCTGACGTTCTTGACGCTCCCTGGATCGGCTCAATCAACGCGCGTTCTCAAGCTGAAGAAAACCGCAGTACCGATTTCTGTCGATGGGATCATCGATCCCGCCTGGAGCGAAGCCGATTCGGCCGACGGTTTCACCATGCAGCAGCCGTATCATAACATCCCATCAACCCGGCGCACGGTGGCCAAGGTGCTCACGACCGATCAGGCGCTGTACTGTCTCCTCGTCTGCTACGATCAGCGCGACAGCATCGAGGTCATAACAGGCAAGCTGGACAACACCGACGGCGACATCGCCTCCATCATGCTCGACACGTTTCTCGACAAGAGAACTGCATACAAGTTCGCGCTCACAGCTTCCGGGGCCCGGGCCGACTGCAGGCTCCTGGACGATGCGCGCAACAGGGACTACAGCTGGGACGGTGTGTGGTTTTCCGCCGCGAAGGTGTACGACTGGGGCTACGTTCTCGAGATGGAAATTCCTTACCGCTCGATCCAGTACGACGAAACCCTCGGGGAGTGGGGATTGGATTTCGACCGATGGATGCCGGCACACTACGAAGATACGTATTGGAATCCGTATGAGGAGCATGAAGGGCAGCGGGTCTCGAAGTTCGGCAGACTCGTGTTCGAAGACTTCCGGCCAAGCATCAAGGGAAACAATCTCGAGTTCTATCCGGTCGCCATCACGAGAGCCACCTACCTGCAGGATGCGAAATACAAAAGTGACCCCGATGCGGGACTGGACATCTTCTATAATCCCTCCCAGAAGCTGACATTTCAACTCACCGCCAACCCAGATTTCGCACAAATCGAGGCCGATCCTTTTGCTTTCAACATCAGCAGATATGAAACGTACTTTGACGAGCGTCGCCCGTTCTTCACACAAGGGAACGAAGTGTTCACCCCGACAGGACGCGAGCGAAATACAGGGTTCTACCGGCCGCTCGAACTCTTCTATTCCCGCCGGATCGGCAAAGTGCTTCCGGATGGTTCACAGGTTCCTCTGCAACTGGGGACGAAGGCATTCGGACGGATAGGTGACTGGGAATACGGCGGCTTCCTTGCAACGACCGGCGCCAAGGATTACACAGAAGACAATGGACTGCACAGCGAACCGAAGTCATATTTTAGCTCCCTGCGTTTGAAACGCCAGATCCTCGACAACTCCTCGATCGGACTGCTGTACGTCGGCAAGCATTCGGTGGACGGGGACGACGGAGTTGTGGACATCGACGGAGCGTTCAGGGCATCCGACTGGCAGTTATCGTATCAAATCGCGCGGTCGTTCAAAAATCACCAGGGCGACATGGCAACGTCTGCCGGATTCCTGATGACGAAGGAGAACCTCCTGGTGTTCGTGCGCGGGCGGTACATCGGTAACCTGTTTGATGTCAACGAGGTCGGTTATGTGCCATGGATTGGCACCGGCGAGCTCACAGGAATCGGGGGACCTCGATGGTATTTCAAGGACGGCATCGTGCGGCAGATCCTGCTCCTCGGCGGTTTCACACTGAATCGCAAAAACGTCGAGTCGTACACCGATCAATCAGGTGTCCTCGTGTTCAACATGCAGTTCAGGGACAATTGGGGGTACGAGTTCGATTTCAGCTCGGGCCGCTCGAAGGATCAGGGGATTGTCTATGATTCGTACGAACTCGACTACTCAAGCTGGTTCAACATCTCGCCAAAGTGGTACGGGAATGTCTACGGCTCGTATTCCAAGACTTACAATTTCTCACGCGATTATCTTGCCCGGTACTTGTCCCTCGGAAGCGAGTTTGGATGGCATACCACGAAGGTCCTTGATGTCGGGACATCGTTCAACATGTTTGTCGAAGGGAACCCGAACAACAAGATCCAGGATATTACCTACAATTCGCGGCCCTTCATCTCATGGACGCCTGTCAACGATCTGAACCTGCGCCTGTATCTCGACAATGTCTTTGTCCGATCGAGCAACAGGATGGAAAGGCTGCTCTTCGGCGCCCTCTTCTCGTACAGCTTCCTTCCCAAAAGCTGGATCTATTTTGCTGTGAACGAGATTCGTGATCGGAGTGACCAGTTCGATACCAACGGCCTCCTGCTTCCCAATTCGATGCACGTGACTGACAGGGTTGGTGTTCTGAAAATCAAATACCTGTATTACTTCTGAGCCCGACGCTACGGCTCGCCTGAGTCGGGAGTTGTTGGGGAGATGACGGCGCTGTTGAGTTGACCGCCCGCCGGCTGCCGCCATCCTTCCGCATTGCCTTTCATTCCATTCTCAATTACCTTCAGACCGCGCACACACGCCGAAGTATTGTCAAGCCCTCTTCCCGAACGCCCACATCAAGGAGGCACCATGCGTCAGCATCGTTTCGTGTTCTTTGTCCTCGCTGTGCTCACCATGCTTCCGTATGCAGCACAATCGCTCCAAGCCCAGGAACCGCAAAAAGTCACACTCGAGACGATGAACGACCCTTCGTTCGGTCAGGCATTCTCGCTCCCCCGAGTCTTGTGGCTGGACGATAACTCCGCTCTCCTGTTCGACTCGAGAAAACCCGACAGCCTTCGCGTCATGGAACGGCTCGATCCGGCAACCGGCAAGCGTACTCCGCTCTTCGACTGGACAAAAGCGCGCTCAAGCTTCGCGTCACTGTTCCCTGCGGGAAAGGCTCCTTGGATTTCACCGGTCCCTTCAGCATTCACCGGGTCAGGAAACTATGGTCTCTATCTCGTCGCCGGCGATATCTTTGTGCTGGACGTACACGCGTCGACGTTTATCCGCGTGACTGAAACTCCGGAAGAGGAGAAGGCGATCAATTTCTCTCCGGACGGGACGAAACTCGCGTTCGTGAGAGGAACCAATCTCTATGTCGTCGACATCGCAACGAAGAAAGAGACGCAGCTTACTCATGATGGAACGGAAACGACTCTCAACGGGACGCTCTCATGGGTGTATTGGGAAGAAATCTTCGGCCGGCGCGATATCGGATACTGGTGGTCGGGCGACTCCAAGGCAATTGCGTACCTGCAGACGGACGAATCCGAAGTGAGCCTCGATCATTTCGTAAATATCGAACCCTGGACTCCTACCGTCAGAACGCAACGCTATCCGAAACCAGGGGAAAAGAACCCGGCTGTCCGTGTAGGTGTGGTTGAACTCGCGACGGGTCAGACAACGTGGGCCGGCATCGATCGCGGCGCCTATGAATATGTCGTGCGTGTTGGATGGCTGCCGGACAACAAGCAACTCTGGGTGAGAACTGAAAATCGTCTGCAGTCACAGGTGGACCTGTACTTCGTCAATCGCCAGGACGGTCAATCGAAGTTCATCCTCCGCGATACCGACGAAGGATGGGTCAACATGAACGACGATTTTTATTTTCTGAAGGACAACAACCACCTCATTCTTGCGTCCGAGCGTGATGGCTTCGATCATCTCTACAGGTTTACCCTCAAGGGAGATCTTGTCAACAAGATCACAAACGGAGATTGGGCGATGTGTTCCTCCGGCGGCGGGGCCTTCTGGGTCAAGCGGGCGGTGACGGGGATCGACGAGGATGGAGGATGGATTTACTTCACATCGCTCGAGCAATCGTCGGTCGAGCGGCAGTTGTACCGAATCCGGATGGACGGGACGTCGAAGGAGCGCATTACCAGCGGAAGCGGGACGCATTCGATTACTATGAGCCCGAACGCCAGGTACTATTTCGACAGGTACTCAAACACCACAACTCCGCCTTCGCTGACATTGTGCGACGCAAAAGGAAAGGTCAGGTTGACTCTGGCTGAGCCCGAATGGGGTGGCTTCAAGACCTTCGGCATTCAGCCCCCCGAGATCATCTATGTGCCGGCGAGGGATGGATTCAAACTGCCCGCGTCGATCACGCGACCGAGAGATTTCGATCCGACAAAGAAATACCCCGTCATTGTCGAGGTGTATGGCGGGCCGTCGGCGCCGACGGTCTCAAATTCATTCCAATACAACATCTGGGACAATGTCCTCGGAAACAACGGTTTCATCTGCGTGAAGATCGATAACAGGGCGGCGACGGGGATCAGCAAGAAGCTGGAGAACCTGATCGCAGACCGATCTCCCGGCGTGATCGAGCTGAACGATCTCGTCGACGGCGTGCGGTGGTTCAAGCAGCAGCCCTTTGTCGATCCTGATCGCATTGGGGTCACAGGGTGGAGCGGCGGCGGAACCAATACGGTCCTGGCGATGACGCGATCGACTGAGTTCAAGGCCGGCATCGCCGGAGGTACGGTCACAGATTTCCGGTTCTATGATTCGAAGTGGGGCGAAGCCCTCATGAAGACAGAGAAGGAGAACCTCAAAGGGTATGAGGAGAACTCCCTTCTCAAGTATGCGAAGGATCTCCATGGCCGCCTGCTGTTGGTTCACGGTACGCACGACGACAACGTTCACATCCAGAACATCTGGCGCTTCATCAATGAACTCATCAAAGCGAACAAGCTGTTCGATCTGATGGTGTATCCGCTCCGCGGACACGGCGTCGGCGATCCGGCCGGGAGTCGTCATCTCAACAACGTCGAGCTGGACTTCTGGAAGAGAAACCTCTGATGCCGGGATCGTGGGATCTGCATCCGGACGTGTGACCTGTAGCCGCCCTCGCAGTTTGGAGGGCGGCTTTTTTTTGGGCCGGGCGTTTCGACAATTCCCAGATCTGACCGATCGTCCTTTCCTTCGAACGTCAGTCGTTGCCTTTCGGTCCAAACTACACTACTTTCGTATGAGCTGCTGAAGTGAATCTCCGTCCGATATTCTGCATTGTGCATTGGGGGCGCCATGAGCACTCTGAGAGCGATCACCCTTCTGCTTGCACTTGTCATTGACGTGCAAGCCGCAATCTGCCGTCAAGACATCACGCCCGTCGACCGACAGCCTGCCGTCGCAGGCCAGTTCTATCCAGCGAATCCTGACGAACTGCGGGGAATGCTGAAGAACCTGTTCTCATCAGCTGTCCCTTCGAGAGGATACACAGGCATCCGCGCGATTATCGTTCCGCATGCCGGGTACGTGTTCTCCGGTGTCGTTGCTGCCGGCGGATTCAACCAAATCGATCCGAGCAAGCACTACGACAACGTTTTCATACTTGGTCCCAGTCATCATGTGGATTTTGAAGGGGGTGCGATCTACACAGCGGGGAATTTCGTCACGCCTCTCGGGACCGTCCAGGTCGACACGAAACTGGGGAAGCAGCTTGTGGCGAAGAGCAGGATTCTCGTGTCGAGAACTGACGCGCACGAAATGGAGCACAGCGTCGAAGTCGAGATCCCCTTTCTTCAGTCGCGGTTTGGCAAGAACCTTCGCATTGTTCCGATCGTTGTCGGGGCCAGTTCGTTGGCAACGTGCCGGAAAATCGCAGAGGAGCTTCGCCCGTACTTGAACGAGAACAACCTGTTCGTGATCAGTTCGGACCTATCGCACTACCCGGGTTATGACGATGCGAAGAAGGCGGACAAGGTCACGGCAGATGCAATCCTGACCGGATCGCCGGAGAGGCTTATCGATGCGATGCGCAACAATGCAGAAAAGAACTATCCGAATCTCGTGACCAGTCTCTGCGGCTGGTCGTGCGTGCTGACGTTTCTCTGTATGGTGGAAGCTGATGCGCGGCTAACGATCCAGCAAATCGACTACAAGAATTCCGGCGACGCAGCTGTCGGCGACAAGTCGAGAGTCGTCGGCTACTGTTCGATGGTAGCGCGGACTGCCGGAGAATCGAAAAGCGAATCGTTCAATCTTACCGACAAGGACAAGCGATCGCTGCTTGTCCTGGCACGCAAGACTGTCGAACAAAAAGTGCGACGGCAGGACATCACATCGCCCGCACCGGAGTCGCTCTCTTCCGCATTGCAGGCCAATTGCGGCGCGTTCGTAACGTTGAAGGAAAAAGGAGAACTGCGCGGGTGCATTGGACGCTTCGATGCCTCTGAGCCGCTCTATAGTGTGGTTCAGCAGATGGCCATTGCATCGTCGACTGAGGATTACAGGTTCTCTCCCGTGGATGCAAACGAGGTTGACAGACTTGAGATCGAAATCTCCGTTCTCACCCCCATGCGGCGAATCAAATCGGCGGATGAATTTGTGCTTGGCAAGCAAGGCATATATATGAAGAAGGGGACGAGGTCGGGAACGTTCCTCCCTCAGGTGGCGGCTGAAACGGGTTGGACGAAGGAAGAGTTTCTCGGTCATTGCGCGCAAGACAAAGCCGGCATTGGCTGGAATGGCTGGAAAGACGCCGAGCTCTACGTCTACGAAGCGATCGTCTTCGATGAGAAGGAGCTCTCTCTTCGATAGCGGCACCGAGTGCTGCAGCGTGTAAAGGCGGCAAGACGCCATGGCGGATAGTTCTCGCGTTCAGAGCGATACGTTGCGAACAGCAAGAAGCTGGCGGGTGACGCTCGCCATTTTCTCACTCGGGCTTACAACGCTCGTGACGCAGGTTATTCTCGTCAGGGAGTTCCTCTCGGTCTTCTACGGGAACGAACTTGTCATCGGCGTTCTCTTCGCCAACTGGATGGTTCTTACCGCACTGGGGGCTTTTCTTGGAAGGCTCAGGCGCCCGCACATCGGGGATTCAGGCGCATTTGCGCTCGTCCTCATGATTCTCGGCTTCCTTCCGCTGGTGATGGTATTCCTGCTCCGTGTCATGAAGAATGTCGTATTCCCCGTCGGCACGATGGTAGGGCTGGCCCCGATTTTCCTGACATCCTTCGCGCTTCTTGCTCCATTCTGCCTCTTCTCAGGATTTTTATTCGCTCTTTTCGCGCCCCTCATCGCGAACGAGGAGGAGGGAAGTCTCGGGAGAGCGTACGCCATTGAAGCGCTCGGCAGTTTTTCAGGCGGAATTATCTACAGCCTGATCCTGATCTTCCTCCTCAATACATTCCAGAGTCTTGCTGCTCTCTTCGCGCTAAACGGCGCTCTTGCAATTGCAGTTGGACGCGACTCGCCGAACGTGTGGGGAAGTGCCTGGGTAGTCGCCGCACTCGTCTTGATCCCCCTGCTTCTCCTCAACCCCGACGTGACAACAAAGCGATGGCTGCATCCCGGCGAGGTTGTTGTGTATTCGAACGATTCTCCGTACGGGAATACCACCGTCACCCGGCTGGATGGACAGACCAATTTCTATTCAGACGATGCTCTCATCGCATCAACGAATGACGCTGCGAGCCGTGAAGAACCGGTCCATTTCGCACTCGCCCAGCATCCGGCTCCGAAATCGGTTCTCGTGTGTTCCGGCGCTCTTTCGGGCATGATCGCTGAAGTGCTGAAGTACGGTGTGAACGAAGTTGACTACGTGGAGATCAATCCTGCGTTGATGAACCTGGCACGCGGCTATGCTGTGGAATTAGGCGATCGACGCGTGCGGGTGACGAATACCGATCCTCGCATCTTTGTGAGAGACATCAGGCGGACCTATGATGCAGTTCTTCTCAATGTCCCCGAACCGTCGACGCTTCAATCCAATCGCTACTACACGGAAGAATTCTTCCAGGATATCAAAGAACATTTGAGTCCGGGGGGCGTCCTTTCGTTCGGACTTCTGCCGGGAGTGGATTACCAGAGCGAAGAAGCAACGAGGATCAATTCCACCATGATGAGGACTCTCAAGAGCCTTTTTCGCGAAGTCATGATCGTCCCCGGCGACCGGATGTACTTCGTCGCCTCCGATTCAGTTGTCTCCATCAGAATCGGGGCATTGATGGATCGCCGCAGTATCGCCACGAAGTATGTAAACAAGTACTACTTTGACGATGACGATCTCGAGCGGCGCAGCCGGAGCATCGAAGCGAATCTCTCCGGAACGGCTCCCGTCAACCGGGATCTTGAGCCGATTTCATTCTATCGCCATCTGACGTACTGGCTCTCGTATTTTCGGTCGAATCTCTGGCCGGCTGTCGGCGTGAGCGTTGTGCTTCTCATTCTATTGATAAGCAGGCTGAATGTCGTGAGCGTGGGATTGCTCACCGCCGGCTTTGCAGCGTCGACGATGGAAATGCTTGTGCTTTTTTCGTTCCAGATCCTTTGCGGGTATGTGTACCAGATGCTTGGTGTGATTGTTGCTTCGTTCATGGCGGGGTTGGCCGCGGGAGCGCACCTTGCTCCCCGGATCATACCGAACCCAACAGCGAGTGCATTCATCAAAGTCCAGCTTTCGGTTGCTGCCCTTTGTTTTCTATTCCCTCTCGTGCTTCTCATCCTGAAAGAGGCCGGAGAGATCAGGGCGCTTGTAGCGACTGTGAGCTGCCTCCTGGCCTTCCTGATTGCAGCGCTCATCGGGTTGGAATTTTCGATCGGATCGGTCCTCCGAAAGGGACGACCGGGTTCGGTTGCTGCGGAACTCTATGGGAGCGACCTCGTTGGCTCGGCACTGGGCGCCCTGCTTGCCGGTACGTTGCTTGTTCCCACAATTGGTTTTGGCGGCGCGGCAGCTGTCGCAGGGAGTCTGAGTGTGATCTCAGCCCTCGTCACACTGTTCTCGCGGCGAAGGCTCGATGCCGTGAACGTCTGACGGTGACGTGAGTCAGTCTTCATGAAACTCATCGGCGGCAGTTTGCGATGCCGGATGATCAGTCGGAAGGAGAGTATCTGTGAACAGAATGACGAAACGTGAATTTCTGAAACGGTGCGCGTATTGTGCCGGCGGTGCGATGGTCGCCTCGGCACTGCCCTCCGGCATGGCGAATGCACTCCGATCTCGAAGCGAGCGTATGGCCGGGTCAGAACAACTCTGGAAGTGGAGCAAGGAAGCACTCTTTTATAGAAAGGTTGATGGAGGGCTCGAGTGCCTGAAATGCCCCAACGGCTGCATCCTGTCTGAGGGAGATGCCGGCGTCTGCCGCAACCGGATTAACCACGAGGGGAAGATGTACTCAATCGCGTATGGAAATCCCTGCGCAGTTCATATTGATCCGATTGAGAAGAAGCCGTTCTTCCACTTCCTTCCCTCGACGAGAGCCTTTTCGATTGCCGCGGCTGGATGCAATTTCGCCTGCCTTAACTGTCAGAATTGGGAGATCTCGCAGTTCAGTCCGAA
>DATJQB010000115.1:0-5752 GCA_035506075.1 Bacteroidota bacterium
AACTGCGTTACCCACGATAATCAGAACACCGGCCTGCATCTGACCGGCTCGGCCGCGCCGGGGCCGTCGAACAATCTTATACTCAACTGCGATTCGTATCGGAACTATGACCCGCCCGTCGGCGGCAACGCAGACGGCTTCAGCGCAAAATGGACGGTCGGACCCGGCAACGTCTTCCGCGGGTGCAGAGCCTACAACAATTCTGACGATGGATGGGATTTGTGGATGGGTACGAGTCCGGTTCTTATCGACAGCTGTATTGCGTACCGCAACGGCGTCGACGTGTGGTTCTCCGGAAGCTTTGACGGGAACGGGAACGGGTTCAAACTCGGCGGCGACTACATTGCCACACCGCATATCGTCAGAAACTGCCTTTCGTTCGACAACGCGGGCAACACAGGCCGCGGGTTTGACGAGAACAACAACACGGCGGGTCAGACGCTCTACAACTGCACGGCCTTCAGAAACAAAGGAGACAACTACCACTTCCGCAATGTCCTCGTCGACTCGCAACAGCACGTCATCAAGAATTGCCTTTCGTATAGCGGGGCTGTGAGCATTACGAGTGCAGTACAGGAGAAGAACAGCTGGCTCGGATTCAATGTTGGAGACGCCGACTTTCTGAGCACGGATACGACCATGGTCACTCTGCGGCGACCCGCCGACGGATCTCTTCCGTTGTCGACATTCATGCACCTGGCTCCCAACAGTCCGCTGATTGATGCGGGTGTTCCCGTCGGACTTCCCTTCCGCGGCAAAGCACCCGATCTCGGTGCGTTTGAAGCCGGTGTCCTTGCAGACGTGGGGATCGGAACGTCGCTGCCCGCCGATTTCGGGCTCAGCCAAAATTATCCAAACCCTTTCAATCCGTCGACAACCATCAGCTACCGGCTCCCGCTGGAGGGATTTGTCAGACTCCGCGTGTATGATATGCTCGGGAGGCAAGTCGTGCAGCTCGTCGATGAGAGCCAGCAGCCGGGTCAGTACTCGGTTCGCTGGGCTGCATCGCCAATGCCGAGCGGCGTCTATGTTTGCAGGCTTGAAGTTCTCGGGACTGACGCTGCTGCATTGTTTGTCCAAAGCAGAAAAATGGTTCTTGCAAAATAACGTCAGGGAGGTATCGTATGGAATCGGACAGTTCAATCACGAGGCGGGAATTCGTCAGCTCGACGACAAAAGCGGCTGTTGGCGCACTCCTGCTCAACCAAATGCCGGGGATCGTCACAGCGAAGACACCTGCGCCGAAGCGGCGCCTCGCCATGGTCGGCACCGGGCACCGGGGCACGGGCATGTGGGGGACGTCGGTTCTCAAGAGTTACTCAGACATCGTGGAGTTTGTCGGCCTGTGCGACATCAACCCGGGCCGCGTCGAGACCGCAAAGAACATGCTTGGAGTCTCGTGCCCGACGTTTACGAATTTCGAAGAGATGCTTACAAAGACAAAACCGGATACGGTCATCGTCACGACGATCGATGGAACGCACCACCAGTTCATCGCCAGGGCGCTCGAGATGGGATGTGATGTCATCACCGAGAAGCCGCTGACGATCGACGAAGACAAACTGAAGGTGATCCTCGATGCGGCGAAGAAATCGAAAAACAAAATCATCGTGGCGCACAACTACCGGTATCCCCCGACCGCCGCAAAGGTCAAAGAACTGCTGATGCAGGAGCGGGTGGGACGCGTGACCTCCGTCGACTTCCATTGGTATCTCGATATCTATCACGGTGCGGACTATTTCCGCCGATGGCATCGCCTGCGCGAATGCTCCGGCTCGCTGCTCAATCACAAAGCGTCACACCATTTCGATATGCTGAACTGGTGGGTTGATTCGGATCCTGAAGAGGTGCACGCGTACGGTGCGCTGGAGTTTTACGGGAAGAACCATGAGTTCCGTCACACCCATTGCCGGCCGTGCCCGCTCAAGGAGAAATGCCAGTTCTATTTCGACATGACGAAAGACAAGCGGCTCATGCAACTCTATGCCGACAACGAGAAGTATGACGGATACACGCGTGATGGTTGTGTGTGGAAAGAGGACATCAATATTTTCGACAAGATGGCGGTGCAGATCCGTTATGCAAACAGGGTGCAGGTGAGCTATTCGCTGACGACGTACTCGCCGTACGAAGGATATCGCATTGCGTTCAACGGCACCAAGGGGAGACTCGACTTCTGGATGCACGAGCGCCAGCCGTGGCCGATGGAGAACTACGATGAGATCCACATCACGGACAACTTCGGGAAAGCGGAGTTTCTGAAACTCCCGCGGATTGAGGATGATCACTACGGCGGCGATCCGCTCATGAAGGACAAAATATTCAGGAATCCTGACGCACCCGATCCGTGGAAGCAGTCGGCGAACGTGCGGGATGGCGCGATGGCCGTCCTCATCGGAGTTGCCGCACGCAAGAGCATCGACACCGGAAAGCCGTACAGGATTGCGGACTTGTCCGAGCTGGTCCCGCTTGCAAAGAAAATGAGCTGATCAGACAGGCTGATGATGACACGAGGGTTTGCCGTCATTGTATTGTTCCTGCTTGTCGCCGCCAAAACACTGTGCGGCGAACGTGCGCAGATTATTGTCGCACAGGACGGGAGCGGTACGTGTCGGACGATCCAGGAAGCCCTGAACTCGGTTCCAAAGGACAATGCAACCAACGTCACAATCCTTATCAGGAAAGGGACCTACAACGAGAAGATCTTCATCGTCCAGAGCCATGTCATACTCGTTGGCGAAGACCGGGACAGCACGAGGATCGTGTATGCTGAGTTGCGTGAAAACTGGACCAAGGCCCATGATGGCAAGGATTGGGGATCGGGCGTCGTAAACATCGACTCGACGGCGAACGACGTGATCCTGGCGAACTTGACGATCTATAACAACTACGGCTCCCTTCACCATACGTCCAGCCACCAGTTCGCTGTGAGAGGCAACGGAACGAGGGTGATGATTCTCTCCTGCAATGTCATTGCCGACGGCAACGACACGGTGAGCCTCTGGAACCGGGACAACGGTCTCTATTACCACGCGAACTGCAACTTCGAGGGCTGGGTGGATTACGTGTGCCCGCGCGGCTGGTGCTACATTACCGACAGCCGGTTTTACGGGCACAATCTGAACGCAAGCATCTGGCATGATGGGCGGGCCGACAAGACTCAGAAGTTTGTCATCCGCTACTCGTATTTCGACGGTGTTCCAAACTTTCCGCTGGGGCGTCATCACAGGGACGCCCAGATCTTCCTGCTGGATTGCATCTTCTCGCGCACCATGGCAGACCGTCAGATCTACCTTCCTGTCTCGCCCAATGCAGAGGTGTGGAAGTGGGGTCCGCGCCATTACTATTTCAATTGTCATCGGGAAGGGGGGGATTACGCGTGGTTTGCTGACAACCTGAAAGAGGCGGAGGGATCGCCGTCTGCATCTCAGATAGATGCGAAGTGGACCTTTGGGGGACGATGGGATCCGGAAGGGACGATGCCGTCGGTGCTTCCGTTTGTCTCACAGCCTGTGCCGCGAGACGGAGCGTACGGAATCCCGACCGAACAGGTGAATATTTCCTGGGTTCCGTCGCGGAACGCGGATGCGAGCATCGCGTACTTCAGCAAGGAATCGAACCCTGAGCGTGTTGCGATCCAATCTGTGCGAAGCTTCAGGCTTGGAGCGCTCGAGCCGCACACACGCTATTTCTGGAGAATTGACGAAGTTGTCGGCGCGGACACGATCAAAGGCCCGCTCTGGCACTTCACCACGAAGTAGATTCAGCATGATCGGTCATAGTCAATGATCAACTCACACTTCATACTCATGGACCTGCCTGTGAACCTGACTTCCTTCGGCATTCTCACGATCGCCGTCGCGCTTGCGGTCTCAAAGAGCCCGGCACAGCAAACGATCAATCTCTGGCCTCAGCTTTCTGACAAGCCGGACAAGGACAATCCGACCCTCACGATGTATCTTCCCGATTCGTCGAAGGCAACAGGGGCCGCGATCGTCATTTGCCCGGGTGGAGCGTACCGCGGCCTGGCAAAACACGAAGGAGAAGACTACGCGCGATTCCTGATACAATACGGAGTCACTGCGTTCGTATTGAAATACCGCCACGGTGGAGGAGGGTACCGGTATCCCGAAATCACAGCGGACGCTGCGCGCGCAATCCGCATTGTGCGCTCCGGGGCGAAGCAGTGGAATCTGAAGAAGAATAAAATCGGCATCATGGGATCGTCCGCCGGCGGCCATCTTGCGTCTACGATGATGACACACTTCGATGATGGGGACAAATCGTCGAACGATTCGATCGAGCGTGTCAGCTCCAGGCCTGACTTTGGAATTCTCTGCTACCCGGTGATCTCGATGGGACCGATCAGCCATGCGATCTCGCGTGAGCAGTTTCTCGGACCAAATCCGTCACCAGAACTTGTGAAGCGCTATTCGAATGAGCTGCAGGTGACGCCTCAGACGCCTCCATGTTTCCTCTGGCACACGTTCGAGGACAGCATCGTCAGTGTGCAGAACAGCATCGAATTTGCCGCAGCACTGCAAAAGAACGGAGTGCCATTTGATTTCCATGTCTACGAGCATGGCCGTCATGGTTTGGGGCTTGGGGACAAGTACCCCTTTGCAAACGCACTGCCCTGGACGAACGATCTTCTCGTGTGGCTTAGAAATCGCGGCGTCATAAAGTGAGGACGCGGCCGCAAAATTCCCACAGGGAAACGGCTTTGCTTTTTCTGAACATCGCCGGGTGGAAGTCGTCCCAGAAATGACCCAGTCACCCGGTTGCAGTCAATGTGTTGATTGCTTCACATGAAATGCTCCATCGCCAGTTATGAGAATGCTTGCGATGAATGATCCCGGAATAAATCTCAGCCAAGAAGCGACGATCGGGCATCCCCGGCTATTGACTTTTGGGGGTCTGTTTTCTATGTTAAACACGGCAATTAACGTTACCGATAACGTAATCGGTTACTTAGATCTTCGCACCGGCGTAGGCAAGTCCCGTTATCTTTCGACAAGGAGGCGTGCGTGTTTCCAGCGACCTCCCATTCCTGGCGTCATAAGAAATCCAGAGCAGCATAGATCGTCTCAGCTTTGTACACGATCTGAAATGTCAATCGACAGCGACCTACGTCCAAAAGAGACCCCTCTCATGTACCTCATCGCTCGTATCCGGAAATTCCTCCCTCCTTTGATTGCGGGGTCTCTTCTCCTGTCAGTTCCGTGCTTTACGCAAGAAGCAGGTACCGCTGCGAGCGGATGGAATGAGGTACCGGCAATTCTTCAGCGCATCGTTCCGCCAAAATTCCCGGCCAGGGATTTCAACGTGACGGAATACGGCGCTGTTGGCGACGGGAAGACCGATTGCAGCAAGGCCTTTGCAGACGCCATCGACAAATGCAACAAGGCAGGCGGGGGGAGAGTTGTGGTGCCGGCTGGCCTCTACTCTACAGGTGCTATTCACCTGAAGAGCAACGTTAACTTGTACATCTCGAAAGAAGCAACGATTCGCTTCAGCACCGATCCCTCAAAATACCTGCCTGTCGTTTATACGCGGTGGGAGGGGACAGAGTGCATGAACTACTCCGCATGTATTTACGCGTTTGAGCAGACGAACATCGCAGTGACCGGCGAGGGAACCGTTGATGGACAAAGTTCGGATGCCAATTGGTGGTTGTGGAAAGGGAACAGGGAAGCTGCTGCAGGGAAATCAAATCAGAATGAAGCGCGGAAGAAACTGCTCGAGATGGGAG
>DATJQB010000116.1:0-11932 GCA_035506075.1 Bacteroidota bacterium
CCGGCAGCGATTGCTTCTTCGATTGAGAGAACCGGTGTAAGCGGTTCGTACGTGACCTCGATGAGTTTCTCCGCTGCGCGGCATTCGGCATCAGTCTTCGCTGCGATCAGAAAGACCGCCTGACCGACGAACGTCACTTCATCGCGCGCCAGGCATGGCTCGTCTTTGACAACCGGCCCCATTTCATTATGACCCCGAATATCGCCGGCATGAAGCACGGCAAAAACACCCGGGGCGCTTCTCGCTTTCGCCAGATCGAACGAGACAATCCTTGCGTGTGCGTGCGGACTGTAGACAACTCGTCCAACGAGCGCGTTCGGGCTCAGGGGCATGTCGTCGATATATGTCGCCTCGCCGGTGACATGGAGCTCAGAGCTTTCGTGTGGGATGTGTGGAGACATTGGAGATGTGCTCTTTGCCTTTAGTAAAGAATTCGGTCAGTCCTTCGTATCGTTCCAGAATTTCAGCAGCAGGTTCCGGGCCGCAACAAGCCGGAATTCAGCACTGCCCCTGACATCGGAGATCGGACTAAAATCGTTCCCCACAAGCCGGCGCGCTTCTTCGACATGCTGACGGTTCCAGACTTTGCCCTTCAGGAAGGATTCAGCAGAGGCGGAACGTTTTGTGCATTCTGCCATACCGCCGTACGCCGCAACAATGGTTTCTACAATCCCCTTCCCGTTCAATTCGACGCGGAACGCGGCACTCACCGTCGAGATGTCCAGGTCCCTGCGTTTGGAAACCTTGTACGACCGGACGCGTGATGAGGATGATGAACGGGGCAACACGACCGCTGTGATCAGCTCATCCGGCTCACGGACAGTTTTCCTGTACCCTGTCACATATGCATCAGCGGGCACGGTTCGGCTTCCGCGCCGACTCGTCAATTCGATCGATGCTCCGTACGCGATGAGAACAGGAAGCGTATCGCCGATTGGCGAAGCGGTGCCGATGTTCCCGCCGAGGGTCGCCACGTTTCGAATCTGTCCCGCTGCGAAAACCTTCAGCATCTCATAAAGGGCCGGATACTCCTTTGTTACATGTTCCATGACATCGGCGATGTGCACGCCCGCTCCGATCGTCAGGCCGGCCTGGTCGTGACGTATTCTCCGTAGATCTCCGACGCGGGAGCAATCAATGATGTGCGGAAGCAGTTCAAATTTCTTCGTCACCCTCAGCGCAACGTCCGTCGCTCCGTTGATGAGCACCGCCGTTGGATGGTCGGCAATTAGCGCGAGGCAATCCTCCATGGTAGAGGGGAGATCGTACCGTTGCGCGGCGGTCTCCACACAGATGCTTCCCTGGTGAATCGAACGGAGGAGCCCGAGCGTCCTCGCCTCATCGGCCGTAAACTGGTCGGCTCCCTTGCCGTCACACACCGCCTCGGCGGCTTTGATAATACTCTCGTAACCGGTGCACCGGCACAGATTTCCGGCGAGCGCCCCGGCAATCTCCGTTCGTGTCGGAATGCCCTCTTTTTTATAGAGAGCAAACAGCGTCATCACGATCCCCGGCGTGCAAAATCCACACTGGCTGCCGCTGAAATCCACCATTGCTCGCTGGACGGGATGGAGATCCCCCGACGCGTTCTTCAGGTTTTCAACGGTAATGAGCTGCCGGCCGTGGAGCGCGGGGAGAAAGAGGAGACACGAATCGACAGCGCGGTACGACATCGCGCCCGACACATCTGCTTCGCCAATCACGATGGTGCACGCGCCGCAATCACCTTCAGCGCAACCCTCTTTGACGCCCCGGTGCTTTGGCAGACTTCGCAGATAGTTCAAAACCGTGGTTGTTGGAGTCAGACGGGATGACTCGTCAAACGTCAGCGTGACGATGTTCCCGTCAAGAACGAATTGGATTGTGTTGTTCATTGTAGTTTCATTTCCTGCGACAACCCGGACTTACGGGTTCAATGCGCCCGCACACCTGGACCGCCCGACGTATCTCCCACGGCCCGGCGTTCCGTTCCACGTACCGCGATCGACGATGATCTCGCCGCGGGACACGACGGTCTCCGCTTTACCTGTCACCTTCATTCCCTCATACATCGAATAATCAACGCGCATGTGATGCGTCCCTGACGAGATCGTGTGAGCCGCTCCCGGATTCCAAACAACAATATCGGCGTCGCAACCGACCTGAAGCGCCCCCTTCTTTGGATAGAGTCCGAAGAGCTTCGCGGGATTCGTCGCAACCAGTTCGACCCACCGCTCCACCGACAGTCTTCCGCGCCCGACGCCAAAATGGTAGAGAAGCTCAAGCCTGTTCTCGATTCCCGGTCCACCATTGGGAATCTTCGTGAAATCACGAACGCCTGCCTTCTTCTGCGGCTCAAAGAAAAATGGACAATGGTCGGTCGAAACAACCTGCAGTTGATTTCCTTCGAGGCCTTTCCAGAGAGCCTCCTGGTCCCCGAGATCACGCAGCGGCGGTGTCAGGACAAATTTGGCTCCTTCGAATCCCGGGCGGGCAAGATCTTCCTTCGTGAGAAACAGGTACTGCGGACAGGTTTCGCCGGACACGTTCACGCCGGCTTGCTGCGCCCGCGCAATCTCGTCGAGGCCTTCCTTTGACGAGACGTGAACGATGTAGACCGGCACTCCAGCGATGCGGGCAATCGCGATGACGCGGTGGATTGCCTCCGCCTCTGCAATTGCAGGACGCGTCAGCGCGTGTGCAATCGGAGCGGTTCGCCCTTCCGAGACCGCTTTCTTGACAAGGTAGTCGATCACTCCGCCGTTCTCCGCGTGCACGGCAACGAGGGCGCCGCTGCTCCCCGCGCGGAGCATGACCTGCAGCATGGTTGCATCGTCCACCATCAACGAGCCGGGATATGCCGTGAACAGCTTGAGGCTCGTGACACCTTCCCGGACAAGGACATCGATTTCATCGAGCTGCCCGCCGGAAACATCGACGACGATCATATGCAGACCGTAGTCGAGCACAGCCCGCGTCGCTTTTGCGCGCCACTGGTGGTACGCAGCGAGGAGCGACCCTCCCCTGGTTTGTGTTGCAAAATCGACGATGCACGTGGTTCCGCCGAACGCCGCTGCCCGAGTTCCCGTTTCGAAATCGTCGCTTGAAACAGTTCCGCCAACAGGCGCGTCGAGATGCGTGTGCACATCGACCCCGCCGGGGATCACAAGTTTGCCCGCCGCATCGATCACCGTTTCGGCTGCGATATCGAGGGATGGCCCGATCGCGCGTATACGTTCCCCTTCGACAAGGATGTCGGCGTGAGCAACACCATCCGGCAGCACAACGGAGCCGTTTTTGATCAGCATTGACATAGGCAAGGTCGATCCGCGACGCTCAGGAGAAGCCAGGCAGGGAGAACTCGATGACGAGGAGTGATTCTGTCGTACCCCATCGGGACGCTCAGAATCCGGTGCGAAGTATTTGATTTCGAAGACACAAATATCCCAACCACGGCATTCCTTGGTCAATCTACATCAGGAATCGTTAAACGGCAAGGAGTATCGTGCGGAGTGTTGAAATCAGGAATTCACAGCGACTGTTGCGACCGCCGGGAGATTCTCCAGCTTGTAATTTTCCATGCAATGGGAGCCGTGAGAACTGCGCCGATGGCGAAGAGTGTTGCATTCGTATAGACGGTACGCGCCGACAATGCAGCGGCAAGTGCAGTGACAAGACAGAGCGCCGGCAGAACAGTCATGGCAATCAAGCCTGACACGTTGAGCGGAATTTTGAACGGACGATGGTCTTCCGGCCTGCGGACACGCAGGACGACAAGCGAGATGAACTCCAGAACGAGCGCGGCACCGTACAATGTCACATCGATGATGAGCAGGTCGCCAAACTCCCAGAAGATCATGCCGCTCACCACGACCGCGCAGACGATGATGGACACGTGCGGCACATGATGCTTTGGATGCACTCTGCTGAGCGCTTCGGGCAGCAACCCGTCGTCGGCCATCGCTTTCGGCACCCGTGAGATCGCAAGAAGAATGGAAAGAAAAAGTCCGAGCGCGCTCGCTATCCCGCCGAACGACATGATCGCTCCAAGCCACCAGCCCCCGACGAGCAACCCGAGCGACGGGAAACCCCGGGCCGTCAGCACTTCTGCATCCATGTTGGTCGCTGTGCCCGTCCAGATCGAGACAAAATAGAACCCCACGATCAGGAAGAATGCGGCAATGGTGGAGACAAGATACGAGCGGACCGGCCTGTGAACTTCTTCGACGAATGACGACGCGTTATCCCAGCCGAGAAAGTTCCACATCACGGTGTACATCCCCATCCCAAACACCGTGAATCCCATTCCGTGTGTCTGCAATGTCATTCCTGTGAGCGTGAAGGAGAAGCCCTTGTGGACCGCAGCACCGAAGAGTATCCCGAATGGCACAAGCACGCAGAGCCCGAGAAGCACGGAGCTCCGGCCGACCGGCAGAATGCCGAGAAGGTTGAGGATTGCCGAGACCCAGATGATGGCAAGACACACAGGAATCTTGTACGCGGCTGCCTCGGGAACGAAGAAGCTCAGGTACTGGACGAATAGAACCGGATAGATCGCGAGATCGGTGAACGTGAACAGCCACGACCACCATCCCTCATAAAATCCCCATTTCAACCCAAGCCCCGACTTCACCCACTGGTAATACCCGCCGTTCAGCGGCATCATGCCATTGAGTTCGAGCACCATGAGGATCGCGGGGAGCACCCAGAGCAGCGGCGTGACAAGTATGAGGGCGAGGGCGAACCCCCCACCAACATATTGGATGATCGGTTCGAGCCCGTACGGCCCGCCGGAAACGGTGAAAAAGATGACAGCGGTGAGTTGGATGGGCCGGAGAAGTCCGCGCGCGCCAATGGGGATGGGCCGGGTCATTCGTGGGCGGAGGGAGAATCCTGAAAGTAGACCACGGTCATCGCTGCTTTGCCAGCCAGAGTTCCGGGTTTTGTTTGTCGCGGTCCTTCCAGATTTCGAAATGGAGGAGATCGCCGTCGACAGTGGAGCCGCTCTTCGCAATTGTGTCGCCCGCTCCGACTTTCTGGTTTTCGGAGACGTTCACTTCGGAGAGATCGGCATAGATCGTACGGTACCCGTCGCTGTGCGTCAGGATGACGATGTTCCCCAAGCCGGGGATGAACGTCACGATCGAGACCCTTCCGTCCGCGACAGCCTTCACATCCGAGCCCGGCTTGACACTGATGTCGATGCCTGTGTTCTCACGTACCGTCTTAAGAACCGGGTGAACCTGGTTGCCGAACCTGGCGGCAATCGATCCGACGGAGACCGGCCAGCGCAGCTTGCCATGCTGGGAGGCAAATGATCCCGGCGGTGCCGCTTCGGGCACGGGTGTGGGCCGCATGGTGCCGCCGGCCTTTGACCGCTCCCTCTCTGCCGCAGCCTCGCGTTCGCGCCGCTCATTCTCCTTGATGATCAGATCGCTTATGATGTTCTTCAGCTTGTCCGCAGCAGCGCGCTTCTCATCCGCCTGCTCCCGGTAGAAGTTCTTGTCCTTCCTGATCGACGCAAGCATCTTCTGGCGTTTCGAGACGTCGCCCTTGAGCGAGGATTCTTCGTTGGTCCGCTTCGCAAGCAGAAGTTGTTGCTGTTTCAGATTCGCTTCGAGCCTGCTGTTTTCATGCTCGAGGTCGCTCTTCTTTGAAACCGTATTTTGCAGATCCTTTGACCGCTGCTCCGAAAATCGTTTCAGGTATTCGATCCGGATCGAAAGCTGATTGATCGACTGTGAGGAGAAAAGCAATTCCAAATCGTACACCCTGCCATGTTTGTAGACGGTCTGGATATACCGGGCATACTCTCCCTTGAGCGACTGGAGCTGCTGTTCGAGATCGCCGATGGAGGTGCTGGCGGAGTGGATCTCCCTCGTCAGTTCCTCTTCCTGCTCCTGCAGCTTCCTGATGGATTTTCGTTTGCCGTTGATCTGCTGCTCAAGCTTGTTGATGTTCGCAAGCGTCGCCTTCTCCTGGTCGACTTTCTTGTTGAACTCTCTTTCTGCCGCAGCCGCCTCCGCTCTCAGGCGCGCCTGTTCCTTCTGCATGTCGCTGACTGTCGCAGGATGCTTCTCTTTGTCGGAACGGGATTTCTGGGCGGACTGTGCTTTGCGGGACGATTTCTTCTGCGTGGACTGGGCTGCAGCGTGCCCGCACACACCGATCGTCAGTGCGGACATCAGCAGCAAGGAGAGAAGTGAACGGACGATCGGCATCATTGCCAGCGTACGCGTTCCGCGTTGTTGGGAATTTCAATCGTGAGTGGCGCGCCGTCAGTTCCCACATCAAGGGAGGAAAACGCGACTGCGACCACACGGTGCGACTGATGCTGCGTGAGACGAATCTGACGGGGAAGCGAAGCTGTGCCGACCTCTTTGAACTTGTCAAATCGCTCTTCCAGGACAAGCTTCCCCTTCACGTCCGTCAGCTGGATCTTTGTAATGAGCGAGGTGACGGGATCAATCCAGTACCGCCGGGCACCGGACGCCTTCCCATAGGCCATCACAAACTGGTTGTCGTCGATCGCGATGCTGTCGGGGCTCCCCCCGTCACCCTCCAGAAAACTCCCCCCTGTAAACAGGTTGAGAAGTTCGTCGAACGTCAGGCTCACACGGAAAATCCGGGTCAGGTTTGCTTCATTGACCGGCCCTGTGACAATCTGGTTCTGCAGACTATTATAGAAGGTGAATCCCGTTCTCGTCACAAGCGCAGAGCCGACGCGGATGCCGAATGGTCCTTCAATCTTCACAAGAATGGAATCGGGTTTGCGCAGTGTCAGCTCGAACGAGCCGGATTGCGCCATGTCGAGCGTTTCGACACTGATCGTTCCCGAACCGGAAAGCGTCTGCACGCGGTCCCGGTTGATCTTCACGGCCTGCTGCACGACGCCGGGAGAGAGTGTACGGCCTGCGAACGTTGGCGCCGGGACCGAAGCGCATCCGGCGAGTGCGAAGAGCGTTCCCGCCATCAACCAGGCAACCGGACGCGTCATCAGAATGAACCCCGCGCAATTTTGTCTTTCAAAGACTGGTTGTTTGCGTTCAGCTGGAGCGATTGTTTCCAGAACTCCTGCGCTTTTTCCTTCTGGCCAAGCTTGTACTGGATGTCCCCCATGTGTTCATACACCGTTGCGCTCGCTCCGCCGGCCGCAATAGCTTTCTCGATGTACTGCCGGGCATCGTCATACTTCGCAAGCATGAAGTACACCCACCCCGCCGTGTCGAGATACGAGGCGTTCCCCGGATCGGCGGCGATCGCTGTGAGAGACATTTGGAGCGCACGATCAAGCTGCAACCCCCGCTCGGCAAGGCTGTATCCGTAGTTGTTGAGAATCAGGTGCGATTGCGGATCCAGGCGGAGCGCCCGCTCGTAAAGGGAATCGGATTCGTTGTAGCGATGCATGCCGTCGAGCGTCAGCGCGAGCGTGCTGATGGCGTTCATGTCGTCAGGCTTCAGCTCGAGCGAGTGCTTGAGCGCCTTCACAGCCTCCTCGTTCTTTTCAAGGCGGCTGTAGCCGAGACCTTCAAGAAGAAAGATGCGCGAATCTCTTGGAAGCGCCCGTTTGGCACGCTGCATTTCATCGACGAGCTTTTGATATTCCCCCTTGTCGAAGTACGACGTCCCGACGTACCACCACGCATCCCCGTTCCATTCCGCGAGGTGCGTCACCCGCTCAAAGTATGCGCGGGCAAGAGAGTCCTGCTTCTCCCTGTCCGCAATCATGCCAAGGTAATAGAAGGCGCGCCAGTCGTTCGGGATCTCCCGCTTCAGGTCTTCAAAGATCGGCTTGGCCTTGTCGATGTACGTCGAGTCCCGCTGGGCCTGTCCCATGAACGAAATTGCCACCCGCAGCCTTACCTCGGGATTGGTGTGCTCCAGGGAGAGAAGTTTTTCGTACAGGACCTGCGCACGCTCGAAGTTGTGCTGGTCCAGATAAATATCGGCGAGCGAGGCAAGCGTTTCCGCGTTCTTGGGATCGTCTTCAAGAATGGACTCGAGGAGCTTGATGGCCTCGTCCATTTTCCCAGCCCGGGCGTACGTTTCCGCAAGCTGCCGCTGAAGCACCCTGTTGCTTGGATCGAGATCGACCATCCGCTTGTACCGTTCCGCCGCCTGGTCGAACTTTCCCAGGGTGTTGTAGATCTCAGCCACCTGCAGCAGGATTTCCCAATCGTCTCCCTCACGGTCGAGGATCTTGTCGTAAATCTCGATCGCCTGCATCGGTCGCGACGTTTGATAGAGCCGGGCGAGATTGAACCACGCTTCCGTGTTGTTCGAATCGAGCTTGACGATGCGTTCATACTCCGGCATGGCAAGATCCGGCTGAAACGCTGTCATGTAGATGTTGGCAAGGTTCTGGCGATAGAGAATCTTTGTCGAATCCATCCGCACGGCTTCTTTTGCATGCTGGGCAGCAAGAGCGTGCTTGCCGAGGAGGGAATAATCTTTTGAGATTGCAAAGTGAATGGCTGCAGTGGGTTCAACCTGAAGGGCTTCCTGGTATTCCAGAACAGCGTTCGCGAAGTCGCCTGTGACTTCATACACCGATGCCTTGATGACGCGCGCCAGGGCCTGATCGCGCCGCGACTCCTGGAACTGCTCGTTGATTTTCGCCGTGATCTGCGCAGTGCGCTGTTCACTTGCCGCATCCCTCGAAAAACCGCAACCGGCCAGCGTCAGGACGCACCCTGCGGCAAGAACGAATCCAACACGAATGATATGCATAAGGAAAAATATATCGATTATGGCTCTGAATAACAAGGATTTGACTTTTGCAGCCCGACAGGCAACCGGGCCACAGACGCGGGTTGCGGAGAGAACGGAAAGAGGCTATCTTTCACCTGTATGGGCTTGCAGCGAAACGAATATGATCTCGGCGTTCTCTGGAACTGGACCTTCGACCAGGAGTTCCTTGCGCTTCTCGCATCGGCCGTACGTGCAAGCGGAAAATCTGTCTTCCTGATCGATCATCAGAATCTGCCCGAGGTGAACGAGAGACTGAAGAACGACACCCTGCGGTTCAACTTCGTCCTCGATCGTGCATCGGATGAAGACGAGAGGTTTCTTCCTCTCGCTCAACTCTTCATGCGAAGACAAGCGGGGTCGGTCAGCCGGCCGCCGATCCGCATCATCAATCCGTACGATCTGATGCGCCGGGCCTCCGACAAGGCGACGATGCATCTTGAGTTCCTCACGCACGGATTGCATGTCCCGTATACAATCATCATCTCACCATACAACCACAAGAATGAGGTGGAATTGTCGCTGAGCGAGCTCTCGCTCCTCGGACGGCCGTTCATCATCAAGCCCGCCAATACAACAGGAGGAGGAGTCGGCGTCGTGCTGGGAGCCGAGTCGCTGAAAGACATCATCGAGACACGCCAGCATCATAAGAACGACAAATACCTTCTGCAGGAAAAAGTCGTCCCCGCGAATCTGGCGGAGCGACGCGCCTGGTTCCGGGTGTTCTACGCATTCGGCACAATCATCCCCTGCTGGTGGAATGATCAGACCCACATCTATGAAGAGTTAACAACCGCTGAAGTGGAAGGGTTCAATCTTCATTTACTTCGATCCATCACTGCGACGATAAGAACAATCTGCGGCCTCGATTTCTTTTCAACAGAGATTGCCCTGACGGGGAGCGACACGTTCGTTGTGGTCGATTATGTGAATGAAATGTGCGACATGCGGCTGAAATCCCTCCACGCCGACGGAGTACCCGACTCTATCGTCCGTTCCATCACTTCCGCTCTTGCCGGATTTATTGCAGAATTTGGAGGTTGACGAATCCCGCCGGGTAAATCGCTCTAAACTCAAAATCTGCCGAAAGTCCACCTCTTCTCACCCATCCCTTTAAGTAAACCGATGAATTAATTGTCCTGTGGAAACTTGATTTTGACATGCGTCTTTGATACATTTCGGCTGATTTTAACAAACAGATGTGACCGACATAGCCCGGAGGCCTTATGAGTTTTGCACAGATAAAGGAGATTGTCTTTCGTCTCTCCCTCCCCGCGTTCATACTCGCTCTTTTTGTATGGGGCGGATGTTCAAGCGAACAAGCGGTGAAAGCTCCCCCGGGGCCGACCCCCGAGCAAAAGAAAATTGATTCGCTCGAGACGGTGAACGTCACACTCAAGCAGAAGCTTGTGAAGTTCGAGCAGGACAACAACACGCTGAACGCCCGGCTGAGCGATGTCGAGGCGAAACTGAAAGCCGAGCTCGACCGTGCTGCTGCTGCCGCGAAGCCGCCTCCCCCGCCGCCAGCTCCGACCGCAACCTACGAGGGCGCGCAGAAGGCATTCTCCGAGAAAAAGTACGACGATGCAATCCAGATGTTCCAGGCATTGCTTGACGGCGGAATACCGGAAGATCTTGCCGACAATTGCCATTACTGGCTCGGCGAATCGTACTTTGGGAAAAAGGACTACAAGGAAGCGATCAAGCATCTCGAGATGGTGTTCCAGTACAAGACTTCCGAGAAAAAGGGAGATGCGTACTACATGATCGGACGTGCGTGTGAAATGATCGGCGACAAGGCAAAGGCAAAAGAATCGTACGAAAAGGTTGTGAAGGATTATCCGACGAACAACAACGTGAAGAAAGCGAAGGAACGCTGGGGTCGGCTGTAATCCAGAGGCTCATGTGATTGGATGACCAAACCCCCGGACGATGGCCGGGGGTTTTTGTTTTCAGCAGCCCGCGCGAATCGGTCAAGGGGCTCATGTTGAATCTCAGCGCGTGCGTCTGTATATTGCCACCGGATCCGATCATCGCGGGTGTGCTGCAACGCGGCCCGCGATTGCCTGATGAGAAACACCGAACACAGAAGATGGCGGAGAATGTCTAAACTTCAGACCAAATATGTGTGCCAGTCGTGCGGGTATGTTTCCCCGCGCTGGGTCGGCAAATGCCCGAACTGCAACGAGTGGAACACGTTCGTTGAAGAGGCTCCCTCCCCGCTGAAAGTCTCGAGAAAACCAGCAGGCGCCGCATCAAACCTCGACCCGGTTCCCATGGATCAGATCGACAGCGATGATGCCCCCCGTGTGAAAACCAACATAGAGGAATTTGACCGGGTCCTCGGAGGCGGACTTGTTCCCGGCTCGCTCATCCTGCTCGGCGGTGATCCCGGCATCGGCAAGTCCACGCTCATGATGCAGATGGCCCTCAAACTTCAGGCCCAGGTGGTCCTCTATATTAGCGGTGAGGAATCCGTCCGCCAGATCAAACTGCGCGCCGAGCGCCTTGAGGCATCCGACACGAGCGGCATCCTGCTCCTGGCGGAGACGAATCTCGACCTCGTGCTCGACGTCATTGAGCGCGGCACTCCCGATCTCGTCATTGTAGACTCCATTCAGACGATGTACCGGCCCGGGCTCGAAAGCGCGCCCGGAAGCGTCAGCCAGGTGCGTGAATCAACCGCCCTCCTGCTTCGCCTCGCGAAGACTCGCGGCATACCAGTCTTCGTGATCGGCCACGTCACCAAGGAAGGCGTCATTGCCGGCCCACGCGTCATCGAGCACATGGTGGATACAGTCCTGCAGTTCGAGGGAGAGGCACACTACGCATATCGCATTCTCAGGGCATTGAAGAACCGCTACGGTTCGACGAACGAGATCGGCATTTTTGAGATGCACGACAACGGACTGCGCGAAGTGAAAAATCCTTCAGAAGCGTTTTTGTCGGAACGAAGGTACGGCACCTCCGGCTCAACCGTCGTCTCCAGCATCGAAGGATCGAGACCAATCCTCGTCGAGGTTCAGGCTCTTGTGACACCAACGAGCTATGGCATGCCGCAGCGCAACACAACGGGATTCGACTATCGCCGGCTTTCACTGCTCCTTGCCGTCCTTGAAAAACGCGTGGGCCTTCACCTCGGCAGCCAGGACGTGTTTGTGAACATCGCGGGAGGCGTGAAGATCGACGAACCGGCGGTCGATCT
>DATJQB010000117.1:0-5363 GCA_035506075.1 Bacteroidota bacterium
GACCTCGTCCTCCCTGGGGATAGGTTCGTTCATGTCCACCAGTTGAAGAACGTCCGGGGAACCGTAGTGCGTGTATGCGATCGCTTTCATAAATCCACCCTCGGTGCTGAACTGTTATTCATGGCCGTTGATTCCGGCTGACAGATTTCATGATTGGAGCCACAGACTTATGTACCTCCCCTGTTCGCACCCACCGCGATCAGGAGATACTTGTTGTCATCATTCGAAATGACGTGCTGCCCTCCCGACATGGATTGGCCCCAGGCGGAGTCTGACGCATCCTGCAGCGATTACGCCGAGCGAGAATTTTATCATCTTCACCTTCCTTGCCTCTCCGGCTTGATCGCTTTGCATCATACAGAGATAGCCCCCTGATGCCTGCCCGCTGAATCCGATTCATTGAGCCATGCGGGAAGTTGAAAGGCGGCAGAATCGGTTTGCCGTTCCCCAGAAGTCCGTTGCCTTGCGCGCGATTACTTGCCACAATTGATCGTGTTCGTCGACTTTCCAAACGATGTCACCACGTCGGCTCACATTGAAACAGAGATTCGCGTCAACCTTGCTTCTTAAGACATTCTGATGGTGTCTGTCTTAACTTCTCCGGCGCGCCTGTAGATGTTCTCAAGATTCGTGTTGAAACGATCATACGTCAAGCTGTGCGCCGCGCACAACAAGATAATGAATGACGATGCGAGCGCAATCGACAAGCCAGCAATGTTGATGAGAGAGAATACCTTGTCTTTGACCAGTTTTCGAATCGCGGTTCTGACGTAATCCCTGAACATGGTTACACCGGTGAAGTGCTTCGTTCGTAGAGCTGTCGTCCTGCAGAGTCCTTCTTCGTTCGCACGCTGCAACACAGACCGATCGCCTGGCTTAGGCCTTCCGCCGTGGACGCTGTTTGCTTGAGACCGACTTGATAATCAACTTGCCCCGACCCGATCGCTTCAGCGGTGTTTTCGCTCGTTCAGAAGCGACGGTCAGCAACTCCTGCACTTCGGGACGCGCGAGCGACTTCGCTGAATCAACACGTATGAATCTCGTCTGCTTCCCTGAGCCAAGAAGAATCTTCTTCGGATCAGGAAGCTTCGCGCCATGAAGAAAGAAAAGGTTCACTCCTCCCCCGCCTGCTCCAAGGGAGATGATTGCATCCGATGTACGATCCGTGGCCGAATATCCTATAACAAAGAAGTTATAATTGTCATACACCAGCTCGAACGCCGTCGGAAAGCGCTTCCTGAGTGCTCTGCGCAGTGACCGAATGAGAGCCTGGTCCTGCGGCTCGAATTTTCGGACGAACGCATTGAGTTGCTGACTCGGGCTCTCGATCTTGCCGCCTGACTTTGCTTTCAATGTCCCTCCTCTCCCTTGCCTTCGCGGTCGATATTTCACATCGATCGCCTTGAGCGCCTCTCATTCAATTTGTGTCTTGAGCGAAACAATTCCACAACAAGTAAAAGTGACTGCCTCATGAACGCGAAGGCGGTTGTCGAAATACATTGCCACTACCTTGAAGCGCCTCTAGCACGCATCAGGCCTGAGAAAAAGGAAGCTTGCATACCAAAGTGCCAATACTCCATACAAAGTCAGACTAAACCAGCCGACGATATTGACCTCGTACGTCAACTGAAATTGCAGGGACGCAATGCACCCTATCAGGTCTTGCACGATGAGGGCCGAGGCGATGGCCCTTCTTGAGTCAATCGAGGCCGCGTTGAATCCGAACCACATCAGAGTCGCGAACCCCAGGATCGAACCGCCCAGCAATTTCGTAGCCCAAAGCGCTGGCTCCTGTGGCTGAACGCCGTATAGCCAGAACACCGATCGAGGCAGCAACGTGCAAGAAAGACCGAAGAACAAAGCGAAGAAGATATTGACTGCAAACAGATGACGTAGTCTCATAGGACCTCCTGACATCAGATGCAGACTCTTCAGACATTACACTTCTACGACCGGGGATCGACGATTGACCTTCTTCTCCTGGCCTTGAGTCAAGAAGCGCCCTCATGCCTCTGGTCAACGAGTACGTCACATTCGCCATCCCAACGAGCCCGGCGGAAGCAGACTCGTAATCGAGGTGTTGTATTGGGCGCAGTCGAGATTCTAATCGCTCGCGCCCTACGTCCCGGAATACAAACCACTTAGATCAAAACACGTTCGATCACATCCCCCTGACATATGCCGGTATTCTATTTTGTAACTCGTATGACAATGGTCTCTGCAATCCGATCATGCACAGTTTGTCTGTTGGGGTGAATGAAATACTGCACGAACCCAAACCCCCCTTCCAAAACAGAGGCGCCGTAACCCAACGAGCGCTCTATACAATGCCACAGAGTCATACGCTCATGCACCAAAGAGACGACACGGATCTTCATCAACTTCTTCCCCAGAGTCTGTCCTCGACCAAAGTAGGTCCACAAACCAAAATAGACAGGAAGGCTCAAGATTTCCAATCCATGGAAAGGATCAATGTTCATTTTGAAATCGCCTGTTTTTGACATGGATTGCAGGGCCTCAGGCAAGGCACAAATGCCAATCAGCAGACAGACAATTCCAAAGTCGATCAAAAAAGCTGCAGCCCTTCTTCCAAACGAAGCCAATGGGAGCCCTTTGAGCGATTCTGTTCGATGAATTTCGATCGGATGGAAATTGCTATTCTGATGTGGTTTCAATTTCATGGGTAATCATCTCTTTCTGGTTTTCGCCACCTGACGAATGTCGCTACGGTTTCAGCTGGGAATAACAATACGCCGTCTGCTTGCTGTCGCAGAACGCGTTTCGAGTTTGCGCTTCCGCCAACGTCGACGCTACTCCTTCCCGCCAGAACATCATTTGCTTCGGACCCCTGAGATCCGCCAATTTCCAACTGGTCCCCACTTCTGAAGCGACGAGCGATGAAGCACCTGCCCTGCAGTACAATCTGGAGCGTGCCCGCCAGTCGCTCGTCATCCGGTCGAGACCATCCCTGGACTCAAGTGACCCCGCGAGGAGTTGACCAACTCGGGAGCGACACTGATTTGACATGCCGATCTCGCTCACGTATGCTTTCTGTAGTGAAGTGCAACGACTCCGGAGTGGAGAGTCTTCGAACCAATGAGTTCCAGCCGAAGGCTCTTTTGGAGCACAACCGTTTCGAATAACCGCGGCCCGCGTCCAGCGACAACAGGGTGAACCACGAACTGATACTCGTCAATTAAACCGAGCTCTGATAGTTGGGACGCAATGCTCAGGCTTCCGACACAAATCTCCTTTCCAGACTGCTGCTTCAGGGCGAGCACCTCTTCCGCAAGGTTCCCACGCACGATTCTCGTTTTGTTTCCCTCAATGTGCTGCAATGTCGCGGAGAATACAACTTTATTGAGAGCGTCGAACACGCGGGCGAATTCATTGGCGGCTGGCGTCTCCGATTGCGTTTTGGCAATGTCTGGCCAATACGGGACCATCAGTTGGTACGTGATCCGGCCGTAGAGGAGGAGGCTCGCATTGCGGAGCACCCCCGTGAAATGCTCGAGCAACTCATCATCGACAACCCCGTCAGCGTGGCTGCAGTATCCATCAGCGGTGATATTGATCGCAAACATGACCTTCCTCATAGACCTCCTCATGTGACATTCAGTGAAAAATTCAAAGACCGCCTGATCGCATATGCGATCGCCGACAACAGCGACGGCGCATGACGCAGCCATTGAGACACAACATCGTTGGAAAGTGCCGTTACCAAGCTGATCGTCCATCGCCCTTGTGATGAGCGACAAAACGCCGATTCTTCACCCTATAACTCTTGGCGGAAGTACGTTACAGCTTGCCACCCTTCGTTTCAACTTCACTTATCTCGAGTGCGAGCGTCTACCCGCCGATCGTGCCATTGAGCATATCGGATCACTCGCAGCGTCGCTGCCTCCAGCGATGTTTCTATTTATCGCAGGAGTCCGGAATGACAGCAATTTCCTTTCCCTCCGGAGATAGGATGTAATCGCAATCGTAGGAGCCTCTTTCTTTGTGATATCGGTGTTGCCTTACCTTTAAGTCACCTTTGAACTTGCCCTCACGAATTACTTCGAGACTGTTGCCCGGTGCAATGTATGTCTGCCTTCTTGACTGGAGGTCAACCCTGTGCACTGCGGCCGAGGTAGTCCATGCGTCAGTCAAAAAGTAGATCGCCTTCGAGTCGTTGGAGAATTGGATGTTGGTGAATGTGGCAATGACATCTTCCATCCGGCGCGCCGATTTGGAAGCAAGCACTTGTTCGGTCTTCTTGTGAACAAGATCATAGAGCCAGAGTTCGGATGGCTCATAGTCACCGGTGCCAGTGGAGATTGCCCTTCCACGGCCGCTGTGAACGAAGGCGATGAGTGACTGATCTGAAGAAAGAAGGGGGTTCGAATCCTGACCGCTGAAGGTGAGTTGGACAACTGAGCCGGTTGAGTCTGTGAAGAAGATGTTCCCCTGTTTCTCGAAGACAGATTGCGCTGGAGATGTTGAGCAAATGGAGGTTACGAAAAGAAAAGCGAGCAGCAGGAACTTCATAGATCGTGATCCCTTGTATTGTAAGCGAAATCCGGCGGGAGAAGTTGCGGCCGACGCTTGGGCAACTCACTCGGAGTCTGCCGTTTGCCAGGCGCAGTGTTCTTAGCGCCGAATGTACATGCAAACGGACGCCTCATCGAGACCGCAGTTCAGCAATCCTGGTAAGTTCTTCAACGTCACAATTGCTTAATATGGCAAGATTCTCAGTGATCTTGTCAATTGGCCAGTTCCACCACTGCAGCCTCCCAAGCAGCGCGATAATCTCGTCAGGAAATCTTTTTCGAATTACCTTGGCCGGATTGCCCCCAACGATTGAGTATGGCTCAACGTTTCCAACAACCACTGAACGGGCCGCTATAATCGAGCCGTCTCCAATTGTCACACCCGGCATAATCAAGCTATCATAGCCAATCCACACGTCATTGCCGATTACTGTATCACCCTTGTATGGCAAGTCTCCTTCCGCTGGACTGGCTTTCTCCCAACCATTGCCAAATATGTAGAAAGGATACGTTGTGAAGCACTGCATCTTATGGTTTGCACCGTTCATCACAAACTTGACATCCTTCGCGATGGCGCAGAATTTCCCTATGATGAGCTTGTCACCTATGAATGGAAAGTGATAGAGCACATTCTTCTCAAAATCCTCAGACCCTTCCGGATCATCATAGTACGTGTACTCCCCTACTATGATGTTTGGATTCTTTACCACATTCTCGATGTAGCAAATCTGAGGAAATCCTCGCATCGGGTGTATGTTACTTGGTAACGGTCCATTCATGTATTGTGTTCCTTGACTGGTTCTCTCTGCATTGGATATCCACTGAAGTTTC
>DATJQB010000118.1:0-16430 GCA_035506075.1 Bacteroidota bacterium
CGAAACAACGCGACACGACGAAAGCACGGCGGATACCAGGAACACGCGTTTCGGCAATGATGCGCGAATTTGCAGGAAGGCGTTTACTTCTGAGGAGGAATGACGACGGGCGTTACTCCCGGCAGACTTGGGCTGCGTGCTCAATCATCGTCATGGTCGACCTGACACGTCGGCGAATTGCGCGAGTGGTACAAGATGTCTATATTGATGAAAACAGTCGTCACCTCTCGATGAACATCATGCGCTCAATAGTAAATACGCGTCTCGGCTTTGCACCTCTGGCGGCCGCTCTCTTGTTTTGGGCGTCCACGTCGTCCGCACAGCAAGCACAGCATGCGACGCTCGCGGGCCGTGTGATTGACGACTCAACCTCGACGCCGCTCGCGAACGTCAATATCTACATCGCCAATTCGACGCTTGGCGCGAACACGGATGAGGAAGGGCGCTTCGAGATAAGAAACATTCCCCTCGGTCATTACGACGTCGTCGCCTCACGCATCGGCTACCTCTTCTTCACAATCCACACAAGCCTGAGCGAACCGCGCAAACGAGAAATCGATATCAGGCTCAAACCGACGAACGTGGAGATGAATGAAGTCGTCGTGTCCGCGCCCGATCCTACGCAATGGAAGAAAGATGTCGCAACGTTTTCGGATTTGTTCCTGGGGACGACTCAGAACGCGAAAGCGTGCAGGTTCGTCAATGCGGAAGTGCTGGATTTCACAACGGGCGAGGATGATGAGTTTGAGGTGAGCGCACGGCGATCGCTCGAGATCGACAACACTGCGCTCGGCTATCACCTGTCTTTCTTTCTGAAATCCTTCAAGAAGGCGGGCGATATCATGACCTACGAAGGGCTGCCGAAATTTACAGAGATGAAACCGGAATCGCCCCGCCAGGCGGCGCTGTGGAAGGAGAATCGGAAGCGCGCCTATCAGGGGTCGTTACGGCATTTCCTCATCACCCTCTTCCGCCGGGAGTTGAACAGGGCGGGGTATTCCATCTACCACCTTGATCACCTGAATGTCGGGACTGTCCTCGCCGACAGGAAGCTCGTCACCGAAAGCGAGATCCTGTTCGACAGCCCGACGCCGACGACGAAGACGCTGCGCTTCAGTGGATTTCTCGAAGTGGAGTTCTGGAAGGAGCCGGAAAGCGGGTATAACCTTCTGCAGAAAGCTGGAACCACGGGGCAAGTATCGTGGCTGACGCTCAATTACTACGCTGTCAGCATCACGGACCGCGGATTCATCAATGAAGCGTTCCCGACAAAAGTCTTTGGCTACTGGTCCTGGCGGCGCGTCGGGGACATGCTTCCGCTGGACTTCGAACCTGACAAGGAATAGCCGGGGCGACCGTCCGGATGACGCTCACCCGAGCCGCTTGATGATCACCCGGTTTTGCTGATTGCAGACTTCTTTTCCCTGCGGAGTGTACATATAGTCGATCCGGTCGCGGTAAAACGTTGTGATCTTGCCGCGCACCATCTTGAGCGTGCTGTTGAGAAAGTGATTCTGTTCTGTGAACCCTTCTCCCAGCACCGCGATGCCAGCCGGAAGCCAGCGCTCCGGGAATTCTCCCGCAAAGATCCCACCGGCTTCAAACTTCTCTATTTCCGAGTTGATCAGGTTTAATGCCGCGTCCTGTCCTTCTTCAGTCTGCGTCGAGAGATTGTGATCGCGGAGATATTTGAGAATGTTGTCCTTGTTGGGAACAACAAGGGCGGATGTAAAAGGAGACTGATTGTTGTGGAGCATGATCTGATCGATATAGATCGAATTGCCGACGATCGCTTCTTCAATTCCCTCCGGACTGTACTTCTCGCCGTCGGGGCCAATCAGAAGGCTCTTCGCCCGTCCAAGCACGAACAGGAATCCGTCATTGTCGACGTACCCTAGGTCGCCGGTGTACAACCATCCATCCCGCAACGTTTCGCTTGTCGCCTTTTCGTTCTTCCAGTATCCCGCCATCACGTTCTCCCCCTTCACCACGATTTCTCCCTGCTGGCCACTCGGGAGCTCTCTTCCCTCCTCGTCACAGATTCTCACGGCAAGGTCCTTGACAATGGATCCCGACGAACCCAGCTTATGGCGGGCCGGTACGTTCGCAGAGATAATTGGTGCCGCTTCAGTCAAGCCGTATCCCTGGAACATCGGGATTCCGATCGCGTAGAAGAATCTCTGGAGCTCGATGTCGAGCAGCGCTCCTCCGCCGATGAAGAACTGGAGACGCCCTCCGAAATTCTTCCTGATCTTGCTGAAGAGCAGGAAATCGTACAGCTTGTATTGGAGTTTTGCCCCCGGCTTCGCGTTCTTCCCCTTGTCCCAGCCGATCCCGTTGTAGTCGTACGCAAGATCGAGCGCCTTCCTGAAAATCTTTTCGACCCCCGGTCCCTTGTCGCGAATTCCCTTCTCGATGTTCTTGCGGAAGTTCTTTGCAAGCGCAGGGACGCTGAGCAGAAACGTCGGCTCTGTCTCGCGGATGTTGACAGGGATGTTTTTCAGCGTCTCAAGCGGCGTTCTTCCGACCTTCACGGACGCCATGCTCGCCCCGTTCTTCATCAGCGTGTAAATTCCGGCTGTGTGCGCAAAACAATGGTCCCACGGAAGAATCAGGAGCGAGGTATACCATTCGTGGATCGGGAGCAACGCAGTCGCCTGCTCGACGTTCGCGGTGTAATTCCGATGCGTGAGGATAATTCCCTTGGGGTCGGCTGTGGTTCCGGATGTGTAACAGATGTTGGCAGGATCGGCCTCTGATACACTCTTCCATCTCTGCTCGACCTCCGCCTTATGATACTTGAGGTAGCGCTTCCCCACAAGAAGTACTGCCTCAAGCGACTCTTCATCCTCCTCACATTTCACCTCGCTATCGAGGACAATGATACATTCCAGCTCCGGGAGGTCCTTCTTCAATTGCCGGACCTTCGGAAGCTGTGTGCCCGACACTATCACCATCTTGCAGCCGGAATGGGCAAGACGAAATCTCAGATCGTTCAGCTCATCGATCTTGACGGAAAGAGGAACGTTGACAGCACCTGCATAGAGGATTGCAAGCTCCATCACCACCCAGTCATTGCGTCCCTCCGAGATCAGCGCGAGACGATCCCCTTTCTGGATCCCCATCTCCATCAGCGCTGCAGCGCACTCCAGCACGCGTTGATGGATCTCTCGATACGTCTCCCCTTTGAAATCCGCGTCCCTTTTTTCCTTCATGAGAACATTATTGGGGAATCGTGCGACGCTTTCTTCGAAGAGTCTCGGAATGGTTCTTTGGAGTTGGTCTGTCATCGGAAGCTCTGATTCTGTTGGTTCCTCGGCGTTATAGCGGCCGCGGGACTTGTGTTCTGGCGAGTTGGTTGATTGAATTCCGACCGGTCAGGGTTCGATTACGGTGTGCGGCGAGGCATGGTGCAAAATCAGCCCCACAAAGCTACGGCAGTTCGATGCAAAAGGCAACAGCGTCCTTGAGCAGAAATGCGATCCGGGATCGTGAAACAAGCCATCCTGGGCTCAGGTGAATCCATTGGTCGGGGGTTCCTCAAGCGAAGTTGATTCTTTTCGGGGAATCGGATATTATGGAAGAAGGCATGAACGTCATTCCGCAGCACTTGCGGACGCAAAAATGAAAACAAGCACCGCTCTTAAAGTTCGCCTGGTTGTTCTCCTCTTGGTGCTTCCGCTCTTCAGATCGTCGGCCCAGCTTGTCCATCCAATCCGGCTCGCGAAAGCCACCGATTCCGGCGGATCGCTCCTGCGTGAACAGGCCGCGTATGATGTGAAATTCTACCGGCTGCGCTTCACCATCGACACCACGAAACATTCCATCGCCGGGGTGACGCTCATCAGGGCAATCGCAACCGACACCCTGAGCACGTTTGTGCTCGATCTCAACGCACCCTTCACCGTGGATTCCATTGTCTGGAAATCCCAGCGGCAGTATGGCACGAAGTTGACGTACTCCCGACCCGCGGGACGAATCTGGATCACGATGCCGTATGTCGCGCAGAAGAACGACACGATTTGCGTCGAAGTTACCTACCACGGTGTTCCGAAGGTGTCGACTAATCCCCCATGGGACGACGGATTTGTCTGGAAGCACGCGAACACCGGGGAAGTGTGGGCCGGAGTCGCGTGCGAAGAGGAAGGTGCCGACGTGTGGTGGCCGTGCAAGGATCATCCGTCTGACGAGCCGGACTCTGTGGACCTGTACTTTACTGTACCTGCATCCCTCACATGCGTTTCGAATGGACGCCTGCTTGAAGTACTCGACAATGGCAGCACAAAAACGTTTCACTGGTACGTCTCGGAACCGATCAACAACTACTGTGTGACGTTCTATCTTGGACCATACGTTCGAATCCCGATCGACTACCAAAGCGTGACCGGCCAGACCATCCCGAGCGAATACTGGTTCCTTCCCTACAACGTGGACAAAGCAAAACAGTTTGCCCCCACATTCCTGAAAGATCTTCGTTTCTTCGAAGAAGTGTGTGGACCGTTTCCGTTCAGGTCCGAAAAATACGGTCTCGCAGACGCTCCGTACTGGGGAATGGAGCACCAGTCAATCATCGCGTACGGCAACAACTTCGCACTCAACTCGTACGGCTTCGACTATATTCATCTCCACGAGCTGGCACACGAGTGGTGGGGCAATCTTGTCACTGCAAAAGATTGGAGCGATGTCTGGCTCCACGAAGGATTTGCGACGTACATGGAAGCACTTTTCGTCGAAAACATGTCGGGTTCCAGCCGATACAAGTCGTACATGGCGGCCATGAAGGGGTCCATACAAAACAAGACCCCGGTTGCGCCGGCGCAGGCGACTGGTGCAGCAACGATGTTCGCATCGAACGACGTGTACTACAAGGGAGCGTGGATCCTTCACACCCTGCGTCACAGTCTCGGCGATTCGCTCTTCTTCCGCCTGTTCAGGAGGTTTGCGTATCCCGACCCGGCAATGGAATCCGTCACAAACGGACAGCAATGCCGACTGGCGACGACCGATGACTATCTTCAGATCGCCGAGCAGGTCACCGGAATGCACCTCGACTGGTTCTTCAATCTCTACCTCAGGCAACCGGCGCTGCCAAAGCTGCAGTACAGCAAACAGGATACGACGCTGCGCCTGAAGTGGGTCACCCCCAACAATCTTCCCTTCTCACTCCCCGTCGATGTTCAGGTCGGGACTTCGGTGATCAGAGTTCCGATGACGAATGGAAGCGGCAGCATCTCCGTGCCCGCAGGCACTTCGTACCAACTGGATCCGAACAGCTGGATACTCATGAGCACTCCCCAGCTCGCGTTAGTCGAAGATCAGGCACTTCCAACGACGTTCGATGTCAGTGTCTATCCCAATCCATTCAATCCCGCAACCACGCTACAGCTTTCCGTTCCATCCCGAGCCCGCGTCCGGGGAGAAGTTGTCTCGATCGCAGGCCAGCGTGTCGCGGAGCTTTTCGATTCCTGGTTCGAAGCAGGGGTTCATTCCATTCCGTTGGCCCTCGGCGTCCAAAGCTCTGGGGTGTACTTCGTGATCGTACAGTCCGGCCCCAATCAGCTTGTCAGAAAGCTTGTACTTTTGAAATAGTTGCCCCTCTCCCCGTGCGGATATCTTCGCGCCCCACCAGGACCGTTCACCCATATTCCCTTCAGACTTTGTTGTTGTCTCATTGCGGGACAACCCGGGGCTTCTTCATCATTTCCTTGGAAACTTGAACCGTTTCGTCTTCGTTGTGGTGGGATAATCTGAACTTGATTGACTCCTCCTACTTGACGATATTTGAGTATCGGATTTTCATGCTGGGCGGGAAGCACAAGCGATGTTCGAAGGGAGGGTTCATGGCATCGGAACTCCGATGGAGCAATCCGGGAAACGATGAAATGCTAAATCAACCAGGTCGCGATACAGTATTGGTCGTTGACGACGAGGAACCTCTCCGCGAAGTGCTGCAGCGCATGCTCGAAGAGGAAGGATGCGGTGTGCTTACGGCTGCTGACGGAACGGAAGGACTCCGGATTCTTGAATCGCACCCGGATTCCATAAGCGTTGTGATCCTCGACTGGATGATGCCGCAGATGACAGGCATCGAACTCCTGCGCTGGATGAAGAAGCAGCGGCACATCGAGCACATCCCGGTCATCATGCTCACGGCTCTCGACGATCCTGAGCGCATCAAGGAAGGGATCGACGCCGGTGCGTTCTACTATCTCATCAAACCATTTCAACGGCCGCTGCTTAACTCCATCCTGCGGGCAGCAGTGGCCGACTACCATGCCTTCCGTCACCTCCTCGAGACACTGAAACAATACAAGCGACCGATCGCCCTTCTCGAAGAAGGGACATTCCGATTCCGCACACCGCAGGAAGCGGAGCAGGTCGCGGTGATGATCGCAAGCGCAACACCCGATCCTGAACATGCCATGGTCATCGCCGAGCTTCTGCTGAATGCCGTCGAGCATGGGAACCTGGGCATCTCGTATCTCGAAAAAGGCAAACTCCTTGAGGATAATGCCTGGGAACTCGAAGTCACACGCAGACTTGCGCTTCCCGAAAATGCAAATCGCCATGTCGAAGTGAAGGTCAGGCGGGTCAACGGCAGCATGGAAGTTGAAATCCAGGATCAGGGTCCCGGATTTGATTACCAGCGGTATCTCACAATCGATGAATCACGACTCTTCGATAATCACGGGAGAGGCATCGCAATTGCGCGCTCGGCTTTAAACGTCGAGTTCGTTGGAACCGGCAACACGGTGCGCGTCACCATCCCGGTTGAATGACGGCGGCACTCACCACTGGCCAACCGGATCCGTCCATCCTTCATCCCCCTTTCATTCCTGAATCCCTTTCTCCACATCCGGATCGTATCCGATTTTTCCGTGACCGACACAATTTTGTACTTCACGAATTGACGAAGTTGCGGCTTGCCGACAGTCGGGAACAGGTGCGAAAAAAAAAGAAAGGTCAGTCTGAAGAAGTCTGCGACAACGGGGCCGTGCAGGTATACTGAGGAATGAGGAAATCCTGTGCGAAGACCCGACCCAACTCAGCTGTCGAGAATTCTGCGGATGCTGCGAAGAAGTTCGTCGGGCTGGTACGGCTTTCGTATGATTTCCCTTACTCCCGACTTCAACACTTCGGCGGTGAAGCCGGGCTCGAGAAATCCGCTCGCGAGCACAACGTTTACCTTGGCGTTGATGCGTTTCAACTTGTGAAAGACTTCATTTCCTGAAAGTCGGGGAAGTCCGACATCAGCGACCACAAGTGCAATTTCTTTCCTGTGAAGCATGTAGAGCTCGACCGCTTCCACTCCATCCGCGGCAGTCACCACCGTGTAGCCCTTTGACGTCAACACCCCTTTCAGCAAATCCCGCAGCATGTCCTCGTCTTCGACAACAAGAATTGTCTCCGTACCTCTTGGAACATCACCCAACGGCTCACGCTTGATCTCGCGGTTCTTTTTCGTCTCCACTTCCGCAGGCAGATAGATCTGGAAGCTCGTGCCGGTGCCGAGTTCACTTTCGACGTCGACAAAACCTCCGTGTCCCTCGATAATGCCGTAGACGCTCGCCAGGCCGAGCCCGGTCCCCTTCCCCTTTTCCTTCGTGGTGAAGAATGGTTCAAACACGCGTCGGCGCGTTTCCTCGTCCATCCCCTCACCAGTGTCGGAGACTTCCAGCACGACGTATTGTGCAGCTCCTGCCCCGGAGAACCTTCCGGCAACATCCCGCCCGTCCATCAGGTTTGTCACGAGAGAGAGCGTTCCTCCCCTTGGCATCGCATCGCGCGAGTTGATGCAGAGATTCAGGATCATCTGATGCAGCTGTGTGGAGTCTGCAACGATCGTGGGAAGCGATGGATCCAGTCGCATGCTGATGGTGATGTTTTTCGGGAACGTTTCGCCGACGAGCCGGGTGGTCTCCTGGACGATCTCGTTGATGGATACCGATTCGAAGAGCACGTCGGACTTGCTTGCGAACGTCAGAAGCTGGCCCACGAGGGCGGCCCCGCGGCTGCTCGCCTTGATGATCGCGTCAGCGCTTGCAATCTGCTTTCCGGGGCTGTGCTGTGCCTGTTTCAGAAGCGAGGCGTGCCCGAGGATAATCGCCAGGATGTTGTTGAAGTCGTGGGCGATGCCCCCGGCGAGCGTTCCCAGGCTCTCCATTTTCTGCGATTGACGATACTGCTCTTCAAGGCGTCTCCGCTCAGAAACGTCACGGGCAACGCCGAAGAGACCGATGATTTTCCCGTCCTGCGTCTGGGGAGTGATCGTAAATTCTCCGAGGACGTACCCCCCTTCTTTTGTACGGATTCGAATCTCGAGGGGCGGGATGCGTTCTCCCTCGAGGGCCAGGATGAAGTGCGCCCTTGCTCCGGCGAAATCATCGTGATGGAACAGGTCGTTGTACAGTTTGCCAATCCACTCGCTACGTTTCCAGCCTGTGCTGAGCTCGAACGCGGGGTTCAGCGAGGTGATCATTCCGTGCGGCGTCGCTGTGAAAATCACGTCCCGGGCGCTGTCGACAAGGCTCCTGTAGCGTTCCTCGCTGTCGCGCAGACGCTGCTCGGCCTGTTTGCGTTCGGTGATGTCGGTCGCGGCTCCGATGAGTGCGATGGGGACGCCATTCGGGTCCCGCACAACCGACGTCGAGAGGTACACGGGAAACTCAGTGCCATCTTTTCTCTTGTTAAGGATTTCTCCCTGCCACCCTCCGAGCAGTGTGGCCGGAAGAATCGAGTCCATGATCTCTTCCGGGTTGCTGTCCGCGCGCACCATCCTGACAGATTTTGCATGAAGCTCGGCCGGGGCATACCCATAAGTTTTCGAGAACGAATCGTTCACAAAGAGGATATTGTCCTCAAGGTCCGTAATGCTCACGCAATCCCGAATACTCTTCAGCGCCTGTGCAAGCATGAAGATCTCCCGCTCGACCTCGCGCCGTTTCGTCATATCCTCGACGATACCAACGCCGCCTCTGACGAGCCCCTGCTCGTCGTACACCGGAGCAGTCCGCATCAAAATCCAAAGCTGCGCGCTGCTCGTCGTGGCGTCGTACTGTCCTTCGTACAAACCCTCGAGTCCGGCGACAGCGTCGCGGACCGCAGGCAGAACCCGCTGATCTTCGAGCTTCGTCATATCGAGACCGAGGAGCTTCTCCCGCGTCGACTGCAGCAAATCCTCGAACTGCGTGTTCAAATCCGTGATGCGGAGATCTGTGTCGAAATAGAAGATGCCAACCGGAGACTGATAGAAGAGCTGACGATACCGTTCTTCGCTTGCACGCAGCGCAAGCTCGGACCTTCTTCGTTCGCTGACATCGCGCAGAGATCCTTCAATCCCCATCGGCTCTCCGTCCTCACTGTAGAGGACGTGAGCATTGACGGACGTCGAGATTGTGCGGCCTGTCCTCGATTTCAATTGAAGTTCGTAATCGACGACCTCTCCGTGCTCCATGATCGCCTGGAGAAGATTCTCACGGTCTGCAGCATGGGCGTACACATCGGTCACCGGGCGGCCGATGAGCTCTTCGCGGGAATACTCCGAATAGCGCTCAATCGAGGGGCTGATGTCGATGATGTTACCGCTGGTATCGACCTGGTAGAAGACATCCTGGACGTTTTCGAAGATTCGGCGGTACTTTCGTTCGCTCACCCACAGAGCCTGCTCGACGCGCTTCCGCTCTGTAATATCCACGAACGCTGCCTGAACCGCCGGCTTCCCTTCGAACTCGATGACACTCGAAAAAATCTCCAGCCATCGCAGACCGCCATCCCGCCGCATCACGCGTGCTTCATAGTGCCGTGGAACCGCTCGGCCTTCAAGCCGGCCTTCGTATTTGCTGAGGAATGACGGACGATCCTCGCCATACATGAAACTGAGAATCCGATCCGAAGAAGCACTGAGGATTTCATCGATGGGATACTCCAGGATCTCGGCGGCAAGTCGGCTTGCGTAGACAACGCGGATCGGAAGTCCCTGAACAACGACGATGCCCTGCAGCGAGCTGTCGGTCAAGGCCTTGAAACGCTCCTCGACCTCCCGCAGTTTCTGCGTGAGCACCCGGTTCTCCTCGCGGAGCGCGTTGAGCTCTGCAGCGGCGTCTTGCGATTTGTTCCCGTCTTCCATCGTCAGTTCGATCCGGTTCCTTTGTACTCAGCTGTGACGAATGGACATGATGTCACCGTCGCGCACGATGTATTCCTTCCCTTCGAGCCTCCACTGCCCCAGTTCCTTGACCTTTGCGAACGATCCGCCCTGTGCGATGAAATCGTCGTAGTGGACCACTTCCGCGCGGATGAATTTCGTCACAAAATCGGAGTGAATCACACCGGCTGCCTCCTGCGCCGTCATCCCGCCCCGGATGGTCCATGCACGGCACTCATCCTCCCCTACGGTCAGGAACGACTGCAAACCAAGCAGCGCATATGATTCACGGATAAGCGTGCCAAGAGCCGATTCCGTGATCCCGTACTCTTCCATGAAGAGCTTCGCCTCCTCGTCCGGCAGCTCCGACATTTCCATTTCGATCTTCCCAAAGAACGAAACCACTTTTGTCTGCTTCCCCCCCTTCGCCTCCGAAATCTTCCGAATGATGTCCTGTGCCGCGGCACGCTGCGATTCATCGAAGTTCAGAGCGATGAGCATCGGTTTGATCGTCAGGAGTTGATATGTTCGCAGGATGAACGCTTCATCTTTCGTGAACTCGAGCTCGCGCAGGGGTTTCTCGCTTTCAAGCACGGCATGGCATCGCTCGAGAACGGGAAGTTCTTTCTTCGAACTATCGTCGCCGGTCTTCTGGATCTGCTTCTTGATCCGATCGATCCTCGTCTCAAGGAGCGCGAGATCCGAAAGAATGAACTCCGTCTCAAACGACGAAATATCGCGCATGCCGTCGATGGAACCGTCCGGGTGAGGCACGGTTTCGTTTTCAAACAAACGCACAACCTGCACGAGAGCGTCGTTGGTCTTCACGTTCGCGAGAAAATTCGTCGTGAATTGCGTCGATCCCGATTCGCCCTTCTTGAGCCCCACAACATCGACGAAGTCGATCGTGGCATGGACGGTGCTCTTCGGCGAAAAAATCTCAGCACACCGATCGAGACGGGCATCAGGGATTTTTACGATCGCGTGGTGCGCTTCGGCTTTCGACAGTACCGAGGGATCGAGATGAGTCTTGGTGATCGTTTGAAACAGAGTTGATTTCCCGCAGAACGGGAGGCCTACAATGCCAATTTGCATGGGAGTTCTTTCGTGGTTGGTGATAAAGCGACAACAATATACGACAAATGCAGCATTTCTACACCCCGGTTCTGCTCTGCTTTAAACAAAAAAAATCCCTGCAGGCCCAACCGGCAGGGATTTGGAAGAGATTGATGTACAGCAGTTCGACTCAAGATCAGACACGATGAATCATTCGAGTGTCGTGTTCACCGTCCTCCGTTGAATCGTTTGAGATCCACCTGCGGTGATGAGGGTCTTCATGACCGCTTCACTTTTGAGGGGGATCCCCCCCTCAGAACAATAGAGCGTGCCGGTCGCTGTTGTTTCACCGCTCGCTGTCTGACCTCGAAACCGCGTATGGACCGTATACGCAATCTTGTTGCACGTCTGCCCGCCGACTCGAGCTTGCCCGACCACTTTGCACTCTGTATCTCTCGTGAACGTGATATGCTGACCACCTCTTGAGACCGTGTCTGACCACGAGAATCGCCAGGATTCATTCGTCTCGACGCTTTTTTCCGGAAACTGCGGGAATATGAGCATGATGTACAGCAGGTCCCTTGAGAACAATTCAAACCCAAGCTCTCTGGTTTGGTTCAGCGCCGAAGGTTCTACCGCTTGAACACCTCGCGGCACACCCCGATCATCGGTGAGGAGCTCCATCGACTTTCCTCTCAACTGTTCGAAGGCTACGACACGGCTGGCCCCATCAGGGCCCGTCGCCCGCATACCGACCGTATCAGCAACGATCTTCCACTCTTTGCCGGCCGTCGATGAGCCTGGTACCACAGAGAGCGAAATCCCAATACCCATTTCGGCGGATGGCTTGGCGGAGACCTCCTTCCCCGGGGGTAAGGCGACATTGAAGAACTCCATCGAAGTTCTGTATCTGTAAACCTTCCCCTTCTCAAATCCGTACCTGAGTTTGATTCCTCCTGACTGCGCAAGTGTCATCGTGCCTGCGACGAGAATCAGAACGAGCGATCCTCTCATCAAGGAAGTTTTCATCTCTGTCATCCTTTCTTCTGCCGACGACGGTGCGCCGGAACGCGATCTTGCCTGGATGTCTTATACGACCCTCCCGTCGAGCAGGTTGATGATTCTTGTCCCGTACGAGGCGTTCTTTTCAGAATGCGTCACCTGGACGATGGTCGTCCCCTCCTTGTTCAATTTCTTGAACAGATCCATGATCTCTTCCCCTTGTGCAGAGTTCAGGTTGCCCGTCGGTTCGTCGGCGAGAATCAGCTTGGGGCTCGTGATCACGGCGCGGGCGACGCCGACGAGCTGTTGCTGTCCGCCGGAGAGCTGATTCGGAAAGAGATCTTTCTTCCCCACGATCTGGAAGCGATCGAGCGTGTCCCCCACGAGACTCTTCCGTTCCGATGTCCCGATTTTCTTGTAGAGGAGCGGAGTCTCGAGGTTTTCGTACACAGTCAAATCGTCGATCAGGTGGTAGCTCTGAAAGACGAAACCGATATGGTTCTTGTGCAGCTCCGACCTCGCCTTCTCTCCCATCGAGTGGACCGGCTCATCCAGGAAGTACTGTTCCCCATCCGACGGATCGTCCAGCATGCCGAGAATGTGAAGGAGCGTCGATTTTCCGGATCCAGAGGGACCCATAATCGAAACAAATTCCCCTTCGTGAATCTCGAGGTTGATGTCCCGGAGTACGTACGTTTTCACGAAGCTGTTCGTATACCATTTGAAAAGATTCTTCAGTTTGATCAAGTGCACCACCTCTCTTGGATTTGAACAGTAAGCCTTTGTTGCACATCTTCCTTCAGGCGCCTACCCGACGCGTCTGAACATCAGGGGAATGGTTGTGTCCGTTGGCATGCCTATTTGCATCAGCTGCCAGTTCTTGTCGTAGGCATTGATCATCCTCTTGAGCCCTTCAACGCGCTCTTCCGCCGGTTTGCACCAATCCCTCCAGCGGAACACCTCGACGCGGTACTTGAATTCCTTCTTGTTCCCGTTCACCGTGACATCGACTTCGACATAGTTCTCGGTGTCAACAGGCGGAATGTCGATCGGGATGATCATGTCTTCAGCTCCTCCCAACAAGAACCAAAATGAGTTTAGAGTTTATAGTTTCGAGTTCAAAGTTCCACGCGAACTGATCTGCGGAACAGATTCCTACTGCAAATCGGCCAGCCTCTTTAGCTGCTAGCTTTTTGCCTTCAGCTAATAGCTAATCGCTAACAGCTAGTAGCTGATTGCTGACAGCTGATCGCACCTCCCGAACATCATTCGTACCTCAGGGCCTCCACTGGATTCGTCATCGCCGCCCTGATCGTCTGGAAGCTGACGCTGAACCAGCCAAGCAGAATGCTGATCACCGCGGCACCAACGAAGGGCCACACCGTAATATCGATACGATATGCGAAATTCTCCAGCCACTGTGACATGAAGTAGTAGGCCGCCGGCCAGGCAAGGATATTGGCAAGCGCCACCCATCGCAGGAAATCTCCAGAGAGCAATCCTGTGACGCTCAGCGCGGATGCCCCAAGCACCTTTCGTATGCCGATTTCCTTCGTCCGCTGCTCGGTCGCCAGCGAGGCCAGGCTTAAGAGTCCCATCAATGCAATAATGATCGCGAGGGCAGAAAACGAAAAGAACGTTCGCTGGAATCGCTCCTCCGACTTGTACAGGCGATCAAATCGTTCATCAAGGAATGAATACTCGAATGGAGTGGATGGAACCAGGTTGCCCCACACATTCCTGATAGTGCTCAGCGTTCCGGCAATATCGGCCGGCCGGATTTTGATCGACAGGTTGTCATAGCGATCCCTCCACGGCTCATGTGCAAGAATCAGAGGTTCGATGCCGTTGTTGAGCCTCGCATAATTGAAATCCTTCACAACACCGATGATCGGATGCGATCCATCACGAAGGATCTTCTTGCCGAGCGGACTCGACCAGCCGAGGATGCGCACGAGGGTCTGATTGACGACGAACGCCGACCTGTCGGAAGGGAAGTCTTTCGAAAAGTACCGACCATCAACAAGGCTCATGCCATAGGTCGAAAGGAAATCGTCGTCAACGTCGACAACGTGAATCATCATAACCGTTTGCTGCCCCTCGGGGAAATAGCCGTTGCTCGTGAAGCCGTTGCACGGAACCTCCGACGACGCAGACACATTCACGACGTTGGGTACGCGCAAGAGCTCCTGTTTCAGCAGCATGCTCTTCAGCTGAGCGTCGTCGCCGGTAAGAGGAATCGTCACGATATTGTCCCTGTTAAATCCCAGGTCCTTGTTCTTCAAGAACCGAACCTGGTTTCCCACGATAACTGTACAGACAATCAGTGCGATGGAGATGGCGAATTGCAGCACAATGAGCACACCTCTCAACCGGCCCCTCTCGCCGGTTTCTGATGCCGGCCCCTTCAGGGCTTTCGCCGGTTGAAGTGATGATAGATAGAATGCCGGATAGCCTCCGGCCACAACGCCCACGATGAAGATGATGCCGACCAAGCTGAAAATGGTTTTCGGATCCATAACGCTCAGTGAAATGAGATTCGCTCCGAGGAGGCTCCTGAACGTCGGGAGCATGAGCTCTACAAGAACGATTGCCACGAGTGCTGCGAAGAAGGTGATGAGAATCGTCTCGCTGAGGAATTGATTCACAAGCCTCGATCGGTCTGCTCCCAACACCTTTCTGATGCCTATCTCCTTCGATCGTCTCACCGCCCTGGCAGTGGTGAGGTTCACAAAGTTGACACATGCGATAAGCAGAATAAACAACGCAATCGCCCCGAAGACATAAAGGTTCGTTCTCGTCGATTCTGAATTTTCCTCGAAGTACAAATGGATCCGTGCAAAAGGCTGGAGATAGAGCCGGTGGGTTAATCCCGTCGACGCGAATTCCTGATCGAGATGGGACCAGATGAACGCCGGGAACTTCTTCTCGACGTCCTGAGGTCGGGCATTGCTCCGCAGCCGCACGTATGCTATGTAACGGTTGCCGCCGTTCCATCCCAGAAAACGGTTGATTGTCGGGTCCTTTTCCAGAGTCGAAAAGGAGAGGAGAACACTGAATTGAATATGTGAATTTGTCGGCGGCGCCTTTACGACTCCGGTCACGCGGAAGCTTTCCTGATTGTTCACCTTCACCAGTCGACCGACCGGACTACTGCTGCCGAACAATCCGGCCGCCGCCTCCTCGGTGAGGACGATGGAATACGGTTCGGCAAGCACCCTCTTTGGATCACCGATGAGCAATTCAAAAGAAAGAAGGTCAAAAAACGACGAGTCCGCATACACCATTTGAGGAATCCGGAAAACGTGCTCACCCGATGACAACGTTGCCTGGCCGAAATCGGAAATCCTGGCGACATTGTCCACCTCCGGGAACTCTCTCATCATCGTCGGGCCCATCGGTGCAACGAACTCCGATCCATCGAACTCTACTTTGCCTTCCTTCAGCGTGGTAATCGACACTCGGTAGAGCGATTGAGCGTTTCGGTGAAAATTGTCCCAGCTCAATTCGAATTCGATGTAGGAGAGAATTAGCAGCGTTGCCGCGATACCGACCGCCAGACCAAAAATATTGATCAGTGAATAGGTCTTCTGCCGGAAGAAATAGCGGGAGGCGATCTTGAGATTGTTGGTGAACATGGCGTTCTCCCTGTCAAAACTATGCTGAACAGGCAATCAGCAGTCAGCAGTCAGCGTTCAGCAATCAGCGTTCGGCTTGAAATTCCAGCTGAAAGCTGACCCTTCGACCGTGCTCAGGGCAGGTCGCTGACAGCTGACCGCGAAACGCGAACTTCGTTCGTACCTCAGCGAGTTCTTCTCGTAGGACGGGACTTTGGCGTCGCAGAAAACGAGATCGTCGCTTTCTCATATCGAATCTCGAATTGTCGATTGCGAATTGGTGAGTTCGGGAGTGAAAATGCGCAATTCACAATCCGCAATTCGCAATGTTTCACTCGTACCTCAATGCATCCACCGGATTCGCCATTGCCGCTTTGAGTGCCTGGTAGCTCACCGTCAGCATCGCTATAAGGACCGATGCGACTCCTGCGATCAAGAATGTAGCAACTCCAATGTCGATTCTATATGCGAAGTCCTGGAGCCACTTGTTCATCACGACATATGCCACAGGCCATGCAACGACATTCGCAAGCACGACAAGAAACAGATATTCGCGGCTCAATAAGCCGATGATCCCCGAGACCGATGCTCCCAAGACTTTCCTCACTCCG
>DATJQB010000119.1:0-15484 GCA_035506075.1 Bacteroidota bacterium
TTATAGAAGAGTGGTGCGGGTGTCGGCAGCGTGACGACTTCGATCTTCGATCCGTCTTCCAGCCGCATGTCCTGAAGGCGCTCCCGGTTTTCGTGGAGCGGCCGATAGTTGACGTCGTTCGGATTCGATTCCTGAATCAGGACGACCGTCGTTGGATTGACGAAACGGCAGAGATCGTCGACATGCCCGTGGGTGTCGTCGCCGACAATACCGTCGCCGAGCCAGAGTACATTGCTGACGCCAAGATTGTTCTTGAGAGCTTGTTCAACGTCATGTTTTCCAAATCCCGGGTTGCGCACCTGGACGGTTTTGTGGAGCAGGCACTCCTCGGTTGTCAGGACAGTCCCGCGTCCGTTCACATCGATGCTCCCTCCCTCGAGGACGAAATCCTTGCCGCCGATGTTTGCTGGAAGCAGGCGTACTCGCAGTTTCTTCGCGACTCTTGGAGGGACAGCGTCGTCCTTTTTCCAATCCGGGTAACGAGCCCAAGCGGTGAACCGAAATCGCGCGATAGCAACGTCAGGTGAAGCATCATTGTTCCTGAGGAACATCGGACCGAAGTCGCGCGTCCACCCGCGGTTCGTCGGAAAGTTGAAGAACTGGATCCTGTTCAGGTCCACTCCCGCGCGGGTCATGACGCGCTTCGCCTGCTGCTGGACGGCCGGCGTTGCGATGATGCGCACAAGTTCTCCCTGCGAGATTTTGCGTGTCATCTCTGCGAAGACCCACGGAATGGGTGAGAATTTCCCGGGCCAGTCGGTCTTGTTGTGCGGCCAGCCGAGCCACGTCGCTTCGTGCCGTTCCCATTCGGCAGGCATGTGATAACCCAGTGCAGCAGGAGTTGTTTGCATGGCGGTTAGCGGGCTTTTGTCTTTGGAGTGTGATCGATGAACCGTTGCGTGAGGCCGCCGTACATGTCGATCCGACGGTCGCGAAGGAACGGCCAGTTGCGCCGGACATCCTCGAGATGAACAAGATCCACTTCGCTGATGAGGGTTTCTTCCTTGTCCGCACTGGCTTCAGCAAGAAGGACCCCCTGCGGGTCGGCCACAAACGAACTTCCCCAGAACTCGATGCCTGGAGCGTTCGTGCCGGGCTTTTCGTGACCGATCCTGTTGACCGCCGCGACATAGATGCCGTTCGCAACAGCGTGTCCTCGCTGCACCGTCTGCCATGCATCGCGTTGTGCCTTGCCGTGCTGTTTCTTCTCGTACGGGTGCCAGCCAATGGCGGTGGGATAGAAAAGAACCGAAGCTCCCTGCAGTGCAGCGAGTCGCGCTCCTTCGGGATACCATTGATCCCAGCAGATGAGTGTGCTGATTCGTCCGAAGCGGGTGTCGAATGCCTGAAAGCCAAGATCACCCGGTGTGAAATAGAACTTCTCGTAGTACGACGGATCGTCGGGGATGTGCATCTTCCTGTAGAGTCCGACCATCTCGCCCGTGGCGTCGAGGATCGCCGCGCTGTTATGGTAAATCCCCGCGGTTCTTCGCTCGAACAATGGGGCAATGATCGCTGCCTTCAGTTTCTTCGCAACGCGCGAGAGCGCCTGCGTTGTCGGACCTGGAATGGGCTCAGCAAGGTCGAAGAGCGCCGCATCTTCCGTCTGGCAGAAATAAGGCGAGAGGAAGAGTTCGGGAAGACAAATGACGTGGGCGCCGTCTTCGGCCGCTTCTTCGATCTTCGAGATTGCCTTTCGAAGATTCTTGTCCGGATCGGAGCCGAGGGAAATCTGGATCAACCCAATGTTGAATTTCTTCGGGACGGTCATGGTCTGGCCACCGGTTGGTGAAAAATGTGACGACAAAAGTACCGCTATATGCTGTGAGATGCAAGATGACGGCCGTGAGCCGATGAGAAGCAGATGACGATCGGCGCTCCTTGACAAAGATGGCAATACTTGCGATAATGGTTCCGTCATATTGAAGATGGAAGCCCTGAAGCGAACATATTGGACTCTACTTGTTCTTGTCGGATTTTGGTGCGCGGGAACCTTGCTTGCACCGCTGCTGAGCTCCGCGCTCCCCGGAGTCTCGAAATTTCTGTATTCGTTTTATTCTCCCATCTGCCATCAAATGGATTCACACTCGCTGCATGTTCCGGGCGGGAAGGCCGGTGTGTGTGCGAGATGTTTCGCCATTTACTGGGGGTTCTTTGGATCGCTTCTGCTGTATCCGACTCTCCGCACGCTGAATGCATCGACTTTGCCGTCGCGGGGATGGATCATCATCGCCGTCGGCCCGATGCTCCTGGATGTCCTGCTCACACTTTCAGGTCTGCACGAAAGCACGCTCGTGACAAGGACTTTGACGGGCGCATTGTTTGGACTGATCATGCCGTTCTATCTTCTTCCGCCGCTGCTCGAAGGGGTCGCGCAGCTTCGAACTCAATATCTCGCACGAGGAGGTTTGTTCTATGCCCGAAAAACCCAGTAAAATCCGGACAGCGATCATCACAGGTTTGATGATTGGAGCAGTTTCATCGATCCCGGGCCTGAGTCTCATTAATTGTTGCTGCTGCGCGGGCGTATGGCTGGGAGGCCTGCTGACGATGTACCTCTACAAACAGCAAGTCACCCCTGACATGCCTCCCCTGGAATCCTCTGATGCGCTGATGCTTGGATTGATGGCGGGAGTGATCGGAGCGTTTACGGCGACGATCATTAACGTGCTGATTATGGTGACCTTCGGTCCGGTTGAGGCAGAGCTCGTGAAGTCGATCGCAGGGAAGCTCATGGAACGATTGTCCGAGCAGGGAAGCGTTCCTTCCGATATGGTTGAGACTCTTAAGACCCAGCTCGATCAATCGATCAAAGACTCCGCCCGCATGTCGAATATCTTTGGCGGACTCTTCATAACACTGATTCTCTATCCGATTTTCGCCATCCTGGGTGCACTGCTCGGCTATGCAATGTTCCGTCCCAAGAATCCACCACAATCGATGCAGGTGTGAGGTCATGAGAGTACGGGTGCTCTTTGTAGGATTGGCTCTGTTGTTGACGATGTGCAGCTCTCTCAGCGCGCAATCGGACACGATTGAGATTCGGAACGTTCTCAACGATCAGGTTCGGGCCTGGAACGAGGGAAGCGTGGAGGGCTACATGGCAGGTTATTGGAATTCCGACAGCACGACGTTTGTCAGCGGCGGAAACGTTGTGCGCGGCTTCCGTGAAGTGCAGGCGCGGTACAAGAAGTCGTACAATTCAAAAGAGAAGATGGGGCATCTCGAGTTCGGAGAACTGACGATCAGGCAGGTGACTCACGATCTTGCAATTGCCAGCGGTGCGTGGGAGCTCGCCAGAGCGGGCGACAAACCCGGAGGCAGATTTACGCTCATCCTCGAGCGGAAGCCGGAAGGATGGCGGATCGTCTACGATCACACGTCGTCGCGGTGAAGCTTCTTGCTCCTTGTAGCTCGGTCTTACTTTCGAAGCAGGTCCAGAATCGCCGCGCTCGTTGCCCTGATCCCCGTCCGTATCGTCGGTTCCGGCAGCGGCGCAAACTGGCTGGAGTGAAGTGAGGGAAGCGGAACCCCGTCGATTTTGCTCTTCTCCACCTTCAAAGGATCGATCGCCCCAAGCCAGAACATGCACAGCGGTATCGAGTCGTTCAGACTGTAAGCCCCAAAATCTTCACCCCCCATGACAGGTTCGACCCACCTCACGTGAGCGTTTCCAAGTGCCAATTGAAGCGATCCCGCCACGCGCCGTGTGAATTCCGGGTTGTTGTATGTTGATGCCGTGAGCTCGCTCTCGTCGACTGTGACAACCGGGAGCCTGTCCGCGGGCATGCCGGCGGCGAGCGCCGTTCCGCGCGCTATTCGCTCGATTGAAGCAATGATCTTCTTGCGCACTTCCTCTTTGTAAGCACGGACGGTGATCTGCAGCCGGACTTCATCCGGGATGATGTTGTGTTTTGTCCCGCCGTGAATGGATCCGACAGTCACGACAGCCGGGTCGAGTGGATCCTTCTCGCGGCTCACGATCGTTTGAAGCGCAACGACAATTTCCGATGCCAGCACGATCGGATCCTTTGTCGCCTGGGGATATGCCCCGTGTCCTCCGACACCGCGGACAAGGACATCCACCGAGGTGACGCTGGCGAGCATGTAACCCTCGCAGACGCCGACGGTACCAGCCTCCATGGTCGCATTGTCGTGAAGGGCAAGAATGTAGTCGGGTCTTGGAAATCGCCTGTACAGTCCATCGTTCAGCATTGCCCGTGAACCGGCCCCGCGTTCTTCGCACGGTTGGCCGATCAACATCACTGTCCCCCTCCATCGGTCCTTCAGCCGACTCAACACGGTTGCCGTGCCAAGAAACGAAGTCATATGAATGTCGTGTCCGCATGCGTGCATTGCGGGGACTTCCTCTCCGCCGTCGCTTCTTGCTTTCGCGGTGCTTGCGTAAGGGAGTCCCGTCTTCTCCTCGAGTGGGAGCGCGTCCAAATCGGTCCTAAACATGACGGTTGGGCCGGTGCCGTTGCTCATGAGAGCGACAAGACCGTACGAGACGCGGTGTGCATTGGCATATTTGCCGACGCGTTCCGTCACCTGAAATCCCAGCGCCCGAAGCTCTCGCGCCACAAGCGACGAAGTTTTTTCTTCCTGGTACGAAATCTCCGGGGCCCGGTGGAGAGCGTAATAGGTTTCCAGCAGCTTCGGCATCACGCGGTCGATGATGCCGTCGACGGTTTGCTGCGCGTGAAGGTTTGCTGAAGTCAGGAGAACCATCGCGGCAAGGAGAGATCGACAATTATTATTCATGAGGGTCGTGTCCTGGTGAAGAGTGGAAAGAAGAACGAGGTCAGCGGGAGGGAGGGCTTGCCAGGGCCCCGCTTTTGAGCGTGCGGACTCAGTGTCTGCGCAGCCTGATGCGAAACGTTGTCCCGACTCCGGGTTTGCTGTCGCGGAGAATGAGCTTCCCGCGATGATACGACTCGATGATCCGTTGTGAAAGACTGAGGCCGAGTCCCCACCCGCGCTTTTTTGTGGAGAAGCCGGGTCTGAAGACTTCCTTGCGGAAGGTCATGTCGATTCCTTTGCCGGTATCGGTAACGTCGATGTTGACATGCTCGGGCCGTTCGGTGAGGGTGATGGTGATCTTTCCCGTTCCTGTTTCGATGGCATCCAGGGCGTTCTTGATCAGGTTTTCGATCACCCATTCGAAAAGTTCGCCGTTGATGTCTGCGTGGATAGGCGATTTGTACTCGAGTGCAAGATGCACCTTTTTGCCGGTTTGCGGGATGCGCCGCTGGAAGTACTGGATCACCTTCTCGATGATCTCGACGAGGTTTTCATCTTTCAGGTCGGGCTTCGACCCGATCCTCGAGAATCGGCTTGCGATCTTCTGAAGACGCTGGAGATCGTTATCCATGTCGTGCAGCGTCTCGGTAATCCGCTGATCGGATTCCCCCGTTTGATGACGGAGGAGCTCCACCCAGCCCATCATGCTGGAGATGGGAGTACCGAGCTGATGTGCCGTCTCGCGAGCCATGCCCACCCAGATGTTGCTCTGCTCGCTCCGTTTGATGTAGCTGAAGCTGATGTAGCCGATGAGGATGAACACCGCGACAACGGCGAACTCGACATACGGAAGAAGCCGCAACCTCGTGATGAGCTTCGACTCACCGTAATGAACGTAGTTGAGGACGAGGTTTTGTCCGGCTTCGACCCGGATGCGCGAGCTGTGCTGGTCCATCTCCCTGATGAGCGCCTTGAGAAATGCTCGTTGCTTCTCGGCGGACATGGACGAGTCGAGCTTGATGTTCCGGACATACATGGGAAACGGTGCGATTGGTTCGTTCGTCGAGTCGGAGAGGATCATCGGAAAGTCGATGTTGCGGACGATTTCCTCGACCACAAACGTGTAGTCGCCGTTCTGTGTTGTGCTGCTCCCCATGTACTCAAACGATTTTGCGTACAGGCTGGCGATGTTCTTCTGATTGGTTTCGAGGTCGGTGACGATGGAATGGGTGTACCAGAGCGTGCCCGCAACGATGGCGAACGCAAGGATCAGGAGGGCGACCTTGAGCTCTCCGGACTGGGGAAGAAGATTTCGGTTGTAGGTTGTCATGCCGGTTCCGGTCCGGGTTGACGTTGAGACTACCGAACGGTGAGTGTCTGGTCGCGCCTGGCGCCGACAGACACCATACTGACCTTTGCACCAAGCAGCGACGCAAATCCTTCAATATATGCACGTGCTCTGGCGGGGAGCTTGCCGTAGGAACGCACCCCCGAGGTCGACGTCTTCCATCCTTTGAACGTCCGGTACACAGGCTTGACTTCTTCGAGCGTCCGCACGTCGGTTGGGAAATTCTCGATCTTCCTGTCTGCCACCTGGTACGCGGTGCAGACCTTGATCTCGTCAAACTCGTCGAGCACGTCGAGTTTCGTGATCGCGATTTTCTGGATGCCGTTCACCCGGATTGAGTACCGCAGACTGACGAGATCGAGCCACCCGCAGCGTCTCGGTCTGCCTGTTGTGGCGCCGTACTCGCCGCCGGTTGTGCGCAGGCGCTCGCCGGTTTCATCGATCAGCTCTGTCGGGAACGGGCCGTTCCCGACGCGGGTCGAATATGCTTTCACCACGCCTATGACCGATGTGATCGCGGTCGGTGGAATACCCAGACCTGTGCATGCCCCGCCGCTCGTCGGACTGGACGATGTGACGAATGGATACGTCCCGTGGTCGACGTCGAGCAGAGCTCCTTGCGCTCCCTCCGCGAGAATGAATTTCCTTTTCTTCAGAGCATTACTCAGATAGACGGATGTGTCCGTCACATACTCATCAATTTTCTTGTCGAACTCCTGGTACTCGGTCACGATCGAATCCACGTCAAGCTCTTTGGAGTTGTAGAGCTTACTGAGGACCTGGTTGTTCTCTTCGATGTTGCGTTTCAGTTTCCTGCAGAGCGTATCACGGTCGAGCAGATCGACGACGCGTATCCCCGTTCTCATGTATTTGTCGATGTATGCCGGACCGATGCCGCGTCCCGTTGTGCCGATTTTCTGATCCCCCTGTTCCCGGATCGAATCGAGGAGCTTATGGTAGGGCATGATCAGATGCGCGTTGTGACTGATGAGCAGGCGCCCCTTCATCGGGATGCCAAGCTCGTGCAGCTGCTGGATTTCCGTCATGAGCGCAACCGGGTCGAGAACGACGCCGTTGCCGATGACGCAGGTGACATGCTTGTGAAAAATCCCGGAGGGAATGAGATGAAGGACGTATTCCTTGGTGGTTATGCCGCCGGGGCCTTTTGTCGGGATAACGACAGTGTGACCGGCGTTGGCGCCCCCCTGGTACCGGGCGACGATATCGACGTGCTCGCTGAGTAAATCAACGATCTTTCCTTTTCCCTCGTCGCCCCACTGAGCTCCAACGATGATCTGAACAGGCATACGCAACCCTTGCGGCAGTTTTGGAAATGGTGAAGGATCTCAATTCGGAAGGATTCAGCGATGGCCAGGATGGCCGTCAACGCTCAGCTGAGGGTCTGATGCTGATTGCTGATCGCCGCTCTCCCAAAAATTGTAGCGAAAAAAAGATCGAAATACAAGCCGAGGTCGGAGGGTGCGATGCTTTGCCTTTCACTCGTTTATGGGTTATATTTTCGGCGCAAGCCGGTTCCTCTCCACTGCTCCTCACAACTCTCAAGGCCCAACGTGGACAAATTCATCATCCGAGGTGGAAAAAAACTGCGAGGCACTGTCCAGGTCAGCGGAGCCAAGAACGCTTCGCTCGCTCTCATGCCGGCAACCCTCCTTGCAGCCGGAACATACAACCTGCACCGCACACCGATGCTGCGCGACGTCGCAACCATGTCCCGTTTGCTGGAAACGATGGGACTTAAGATCAGTCGCACCGATCACACCCTCTGCATCGATGCGTCGGAGGTAACAAGCTTCGAAGCTCCCTACGAACACGTCAAGAAAATGAGGGCTTCCATCTATGTGCTTGGACCCCTTGTGGGGAGGTTTGGGGAAGCGAACGTCTCACTCCCCGGGGGATGCGCCTGGGGACCACGGCCCGTCAACCTTCACATCGAAGGATTAAAAAAACTTGGCGCCCAGATCGATCTCGAAGGGGGATACATCAAGGCGAAGGCGAAAAGGCTGAAAGGGGCGAGAATCGTCTTCGACGTTTCCAGCGTTGGGGCAACGGGAAACATCATGATGGCGGCGGTACTGGCCCAGGGGACAACGGTGATCGACAACGCAGCGATGGAACCTGAGATCGCCGCGCTCGGAGAATTCCTCGTTCGTATGGGAGCAAGGATCGACGGCGTTGGGACCAACCACCTGGAGATCGAAGGCGTGGATTCTCTGCACCCCGCTGATTGTGTCACAATTCCGGACAGAATTGAGACGGGGACGCTGCTCGTCGCAGCGGCGATGACAGGGGACAGGGGGAGTTCGGTCCGCCTCGAAGGATGCAATCCGTCCCATCTGAGCGCGGTCACGACGAAGCTCGAAGATATCGGAGCGCAGCTCACTCTCGGCAAAGATTTCATTGAAATCATTCCCCCCGAATCGATCCGCCCGGTGAACATCACGACTTCGATCTATTCGGGATTCCCGACGGATATGCAGGCTCAATGGATTGCGCTTATGAGCCTGTCGAGGGGGACGAGCGTTGTGACTGAAACCATTTATTCCGACAGGTTCATGCATGTTCCCGAGCTCGTGAGGCTCGGCGCCGATATCACGGTCAAAGAAAATATCGCAACGGTGGTCGGCGTTGAGAAACTGACGGGTGCGAAAGTAATGTCGACGGATCTGCGCGCAAGCGCGTCCCTGATCCTGGCGGGACTTGCCGCGGAAGGAATCACCGAGGTTCTGCGCGTCTACCACCTCGATCGCGGCTACGAACGGATCGAGGAAAAACTCTCGGCGCTCGGCGCGGACATCGAGCGGGCAAGCAGCGAAGAATTCTAACTCCTCCACTTTGAACAATTTCAGAGTGAACGGGACATGACGTTCCGTTCACCGGTTTTTCCCCGGACGTGGCGATGGTCAGAGGTGTGTTTACGTACAGGTCACATGCTGCCGCGATTGTTCTCCTTGCTGCGCTTTCCCTGCTCCTGACACAAATCCCCCTCTTCAATTACCTCGGGTACGAGTTCTCTGTCGTCATAGCGCTCTTCTGGAGTTTGTGCGCAAGTCTGTTGACGGTTTCTCTTTGGCACAAGTCGATCGGTGACCCGCTCCCCGATCTTCGTGCGTTCCTCCGACGGTCGTACTCGGTGCTGTTGTTCCCTCTCATGATTCCGGCGATTGTCATCGGAGTGAACGCATTCGTTGTCAGGAATTGTTCACTCCTTCAGGGAGCCGCTCTCTTCCTGCTGATCGTCGTTCCGGCCATCCTCATTGTTCACGCCTTTTCGTTTCTTGTCGTCGTTTCGTTCAACCGCTGGCAGAAAACCCTCGTTGTCGTCGGCTGGCTGTTGATGATTGCACAGATCCCGTACGTCACGCTCGGCCGTCCGCAGATCTTCGCATTTAATCCGATTGTCGGCTTCTTCGCAGGTTTCACCTACGACGAATCACTCGTGGTGTTCAACCGGCTTGTGATGTACAGAGTTGGGACGCTCGCGTTCGCTGCATTCCTTCTTCTCGAAGCCGTCCTGAAGTATCAGCGCCGGTCGATGCAGTCGAATGGACCTCCCGACTCCCGACGGAAGACGCTGAGAGCTGCCTCAGTCGGTCTGCTGGCGATCGCTGCGGTCATCTGGCTCTTCAGCGACAGGCTTGGCCTCTCATCCTCCGAACGATCGATCGAACGGACACTCGGCGGTCGCATCGAGACGGATCACTTCGTCATCTCGTACCCCGATTCGCTCGTGAAGGGGATCCGGCTGGAACAGCTCGCGCAGCTTCACGAGTTCTACTTCGACGAGCTTGTGCGGATCCTTCATGTCCGGCCTGAGAAGAAGATCCACTCGTTCCTCTATGCAACACCGGAACAAAAAGGAAGGCTGGTGGGTGCATCCGGTACCGATTTCGCCAAGCCGTGGCTCTCGCAGCTCCATATCAATCTGAACGACGTTGATGCCACGCTCAAACACGAAATGGTTCACGTCCTCGCCGCTGAGTTTGGGCTCCCTCTCCTCGGGATCGGGCTCAATTCAGGTCTCATCGAAGGCCTCGCAGTTGGAATCGGGCGAATGGAATACGAGGAACCGATCAACCGGCTGGCCGGGATGGCCTACGCCGCGGGACGCACGCCGGAAGTGGCCGATCTGTTTTCTCTTTCGGGATTCATGAAGGCGCCCGCGGGAGTGAGCTACACGTTAGCGGGATCGTTCTGCAGGTTCCTCATCGACCGTTATGGACTTCGAAGGTTCAAGCTTCTTTACAGGACGGGTGAGTACGAAATCATTTACGGCGAGCCGTTGCCGTCGTTGTTGCGCGATTGGCGCAGGTCGATTTCGGTCTTTCGTTTCAACGAGGCGGAAATTCAAAAGGCTGAATACCTTTTCAGCCGGCGATCGATCTTCGGAAAGGTGTGCGCACGGGTGATTGCGAATCTCAACGGAGAAACCCGGAGCCTTCTTGCCGCAAAGAAGTACGACATCGCTCTCCAGTCTGCCGAGCGTTCCCTGGCTCTGACGTCAAACACCGATGCGATCTATCAGAAGACGACGTCGTTGCTCCGTCTCGGGAGATTTCAGGAAGCCGTTTCTTTTGCGAGGCTGAATCTGGCCGACAGCCTCGCGGGTCCGTCGCTCTTGACGCTGAAGCTCTCGCTCGGAGACGCGCTTTGGGGAATCGACTCGCTCGAGTCGGCGATGGCAGCATATGCCGATCTTCTCCGCGCGCATCTGTCGGCATCCTGGGACGAGGCGCTCGCGCTCAGAATTGAAATCATGCTGCGTCCTGAGCTCGCACGCGAACTTGAGTCGTACTACCTTTCTCCGGCGGAAGATTCGGTCCGCGCGCGAAGCATTGAACAAGCTTTGGCGCACAATCCGCACGATCCGGTCCTCACAACGCTTCTTGCGCGCGAGCGGATCGCGGCGGAGCGTTATGAAGATGGATTGCGGCTTCTTGACAGTCTGAAGCCGTGGAGTTCTTCGATTCTGGAGTTTTCAAGGCAGCGAAGGATGGGACAACTCTCATTCACGATCGGCAAATATGAGAAAGCAAAGCTCTACTATTGGCAATCCCTCAATTCTCTTTATCGCGACGTCCAGGGGATGGAGATCGAGGAGCAGATCCAATACTGCACAAGGATGGGATCATCCCCGCATCGTTGAATTGATTTTCCTGCAATTTTTGTCTTAATTGACCGGCAACGATACAGACCCTCAAACCGAAAAAGCCGTTCTGACTACTATTCCTGGAGAGAAAATGAAAACGACTATTACTGATGTCTGGGCGCGTGAAATCCTCGATTCGCGCGGAAATCCTACACTCGAAGTTGAAGTCACGCTGGAAGACGGAACCATCGGGCGCGCGGCCGTTCCAAGCGGCGCCTCGACCGGAGAAAATGAGGCGGTGGAATTGCGCGATGGCGACAAATCCCGCTACAATGGAAAAGGCGTGCTCAAGGCTGTGGAGAACGTGAACGATGTTCTTTCTGAAGAAGTCGTCGGATTCGATACAACCGATCAGGTTGGTATCGACAAGATGATGATAGCGCTCGACGGTACGCCGAACAAAGGCAAGCTCGGGGCGAATGCAATTCTGGGTGTCTCCCTTGCAGTGGCGAAGGCGGCGGCACTGTCGTTCCATATGCCACTCTACCGTTATATCGGCGGCACCAACGCAAAGGTCCTCCCCGTGCCGATGATGAACATCCTGAACGGCGGCAGCCATGCTGACAACAACGTGGACTTCCAGGAATTTATGATCATGCCGATCGATGCGCCGTCGTTTGCTGAGGCGCTCCGGATGGGGGCTGAAGTGTTCCATTCCCTGAAGTCGGTTCTTAAGAAGAAAGGCTACAACACCGCGGTCGGCGACGAAGGCGGCTTTGCTCCGAACCTGAAATCCAACGAGGAAGCGCTCGAGGTTATTCTCGACGCAATCCAGAAGGCAAACTACAAACCCGGCGAGCAGATTTATATCGCCCTCGACCCGGCGGCGAGCGAGTTCTTCGACACGGAGAAGAAGAAATACGTTTTCTCGAAGTCGGACAAGTCGGAAAAATCCCCGGAACAGATGGCGAAGTACTGGGAAGGATGGACCAAGCAATACCCGATCGCCTCGCTCGAAGATGGCATGGCTGAAGGAGATTGGGAAGGCTGGAAAATGCTGACGGATGCGGTAGGCAAGAAGATCCAGCTTGTTGGAGACGATATCTTCGTGACGAATGTCGAGTACCTCTCGAAGGGCATCGACATGGGTGTTGCGAATTCAATCCTTGTAAAGGTGAATCAGATCGGCACGCTCACCGAGACGCTCGATTGCATCGAGATGGCAAAACGCGCCCACTACACCGCGGTTGTAAGCCATCGCTCCGGTGAAACTGAAGATACGACGATTGCGGATATCGTGGTGGCCACGAACGCCGGCATGATTAAAACCGGTTCGGCGAGCCGCACGGACCGTATTGCGAAATACAATCAGCTGATTCGCATCGAGGAAGAACTCGACACGAACGGCTACTATGCAGGCTTCGGAGCTCTGAATCAAAAACTCGCGTGACGTGCGCACGCTCTATGCACTCAGGATGGATGGCCTATGGTAGAAATCAAATTCGGAACTGACGGCTGGCGCGGATTGATCGCTGGCGATTTCACATTCGATAATGTCGCCAAGGTGGCCCTGGCAACCGCCAACTACTTCAAGCGGCACAAGAAGATCAGGAATGGGATCGTCATCGGCTATGACTCCAGGTTCCTGAGCAAGGAGTTCGCACAGCTGACGGCGGAAACACTTGCGAACAAGGGAATCAAAGTCATCATTTCCGACAAGATCTCGTCCACGCCGATGGTGTCGCTGCTCACGACGAAGCTGAAAGCCGCGGGCGGCGTTGTCATCACGGCCAGTCACAATCCGGCGCGATACAACGGCTTCAAGATCAAGGGAGACTTCGGAGGACCCGCTCACCCTGAAATGATCGAGAAGGTTGAGAAGGAACTGAAGAAGATCATCAAGAAAAAGGTTGTGAACAAGAAATCGTACGCTGATCTGCTGGCGAAGGGGACCATCAGGGAGATGGACTTCACGTCTGTGTATGTCGAGGATCTGCGCACGAAGCTTGATCTCCCGCTCATCACCTCTTCCGGATTGAAGATTGCCAACGATTCGATGTACGGTGCCGGACAGGGAGTGATGCCGCAGCTTGTGCCCGTCCGCGCAGAGATCCGTTGCAGCTTCAATCCATCGTTCGGCGGTGGACATCCCGAGCCTATTCCCCAAAATCTCAAAGATCTCTCGTCCACGGTTGTCATGAAAGGGTGCGATATCGGGATTGCCACGGACGGCGATGCCGATCGGGTTGGTGCACTCGACGAGAACGGTGCGTTTGTCGATTCTCACCGGATTTTTGCCATCCTGCTGAAGTACCTGGTGACGGAAAAACACATGACCGGCGAAGTTGCCAAGTCGATTTCCGTCAGCCAGATGATCAACAAGATGTGCCTGAAATACGGTCTCAGACTGCACGAGACGCCTGTCGGCTTCAAGTATCTTTGCAGGCTGATGACGGAGCGGGATATCCTGATTGCGGCAGAGGAGAGCGGCGGACTTGGAGTGAAGGGACATCTCCCCGAGCGTGATGGAATCTACGTTGGACTTCTTCTCGCAGAGGTGATGGCGACACGCAAGCTGAAATTAAGTCAGCTCGTCGAAGAACTGATGCTTGAATTTGGCTGGCACTACTACAACCGCATCGATGCACACATGACCGAGCAGCAAAAGCGGAAGATTCTTGCCGCCTACAAGAAGGGGGTCAAGAGTCTTGCGGGGATGGTTGTGCGGAGGGTTGAAACGAGGGATGGGTTCAAGCTGTTCTTCGATGACGGCTGGGTCCTTGTCCGTGCGTCCGGTACCGAGCCCCTCATCCGGTTCTATGCGGAAGCAGACTCTGTGCTCAGGGTCGACGCGTTGCTGAAGGCCGCGATGGCGGTTTGATTCCGGTCCCAGGATGTCGAACGGGAGCACGAGCGGTTCCGGCTATACTCTGTGCGTTGAGATTGAAAACCTCCCAGGTCATGCCTTGGAGGTTTTTTATTACTTCCTCGAGATACATGCGTGATGCAATGAAGTGGATACTTCTTCCCACATTGATGTTTATGGCGCTGTTCGCAGCTGCAGCGGGGAGCAATCCCAAGGCAGCAAGGGCCGTTCGCACCCCCGTCCCACCTTCGATCGACGGCAAGCTTGATGAACCGCAGTGGAAACTGGCTCCGCCCGAAACGGAATTCACGCAGCAGGATCCGAACGAAGGGGAGCCGGCGAGTGAACGGACGGAAATACGGATCCTCTATGACGACGATGCGATTTACTTCGGCTGCATGATGTACGATCGCAGCGCAGGGGAGATCGTCGGCCGGCTCGCCCGCCGCGACGACCAGCCGGTCTCCGACGTGCTTTCGATTTGCATCGACACGTACCACGATCACCAGACATGCTTTGAGTTCATCATCAATGCCGCGGGGTTGAAGGCGGACATCCTTCAGTTCAACGACGGTGTCGACACGGATAAGACATGGGACGCTGTGTGGGACGCGAAAACGAGCGTTACAGGTGAAGGTTGGATTGCTGAGATCAAAATACCGTTCCACGCGCTCCGTTTCCCGCGGCAGGATGTTTATCAGTTCGGCCTCCAGATGATCCGGCGGATTGCGCGCAACAACGAACGGCAGATGTGGGCGATGATCCGCAAGAGCGAAAGCGGCTTCATCTCGAAATTCGGTCATCTCGTCGGCATTGAACATCTCCGTCCATCCGCCAACCTTCAGATCATCCCGTACGTCGACGGGAGCAGCAGATTCGTGCCTGCATCACCGGCGACACCGAGCGGCCGCGAATTTTCCACCAACGCCGGGTTCGATTTCAAATACCGGCCGGGGAGCGGACTCACAATCGACGCGACGATCAATCCCGACTTCGGTCAGGTTGAAGCCGATCCTGCCGTGCTGAATCTCACGACCTATGAAACATTCTACCCGGAGAACCGGCCGTTCTTCATCGAGGGAACACAGATCATACGGTTTACGACATTCGGCGGGACTGCGGGTCCGGGGCTGTTCTATTCGCGCAGAATTGGTCAGGCAATAAGTGTTGATCCTCCTCCGGGGGGCTACATTGAGAGCCAGCCGAAATTTGCCACCATTCTTGGCGCGGCGAAAATCTCTGAAAAAACTTCCGACGGACTTTCCATCGGAGTGCTGGAAGCGGTGACACGACGCGAGACTGCGACTCTCGTTGACTCGCTGGGGAACCGCATGACGCAGGTTGTGGCGCCCCTTACCAATTACAGCCTCGTGCGATTGAAACAGGACCTGCTGGCGAGTTCAAACGTCGGTATGATCCT
>DATJQB010000120.1:0-6708 GCA_035506075.1 Bacteroidota bacterium
TTGAGAGTCAAGAGTGTGTGGCTCTCATTTCTGACAACGCAGTGACGTGAGGATCGTCCCCTCAAAAAAAATCCCGGCCGCTGACGCTGACCGGGATTTCTTTTCATTGCACTCTGGACGAATCTCTACTGCATGCAGGGACAACTCATGCTCCTGGAAGGACCATTCATCGGCCGCTTATCCATCATCATACCCTGACCCATGCCTTCTGGTCCCATCATGCCTGGCATCCCCATTCTCCCCATCATCCTGCCGGGGCCCATCGGTCCACCGGAGAGGATGTGCTGATCGAACATCTTCTTCTGCTCGGCAGTCAGGAGATCCCTCACCGCACGCTGATGCAGAATGGTCTTCATGGCAATCTCGCCGGTGAGTTTGGAGATCTCACCCTGGATCGTTTTGACCTTTGACTCGTTGAATTTTTCCGCGGTGATTTCGAGCTTCAGCGCTGCGTGTTGTTTCTGCAGGTCTGCCTGAATCGAAATCATCTCCTTCTGATGTGCAAGAGCGAGATCCTGGACCTTCGCCCGTTGTTCATCCGTCAGCTTCAGGAAGCCCAACGGCCCGCCTTGTACTCCTCCCATCATCCCTCCCATCTTACCCTGCATCATTTCGTGCATCATACCCATCCCACCCATCGGAGCAGGAGTTTTTTTCTGGTTGTCGTCCTGTGCATAAACCGAAATCACGACGACGATCATCAGCGCACCCAACAGCAACATCAGCTTCTTCATGGTATCCTCTTTAGTGGTGAACGTGACTGAATAGAATCGGACCGTCTCCCATCCTCCCGCATCTGGCGCCCCCACATCATGCCTCTTCCCATCCCGCCAGCTGCGCCGCGGCCGGGTTGCGGCCGGGCCTGCATAACAGCCCGGAAGAAAATCTCCTGCTGCTCCGACGTAAGGAATTTCTTTGCCTGGAGAAGGTTCTGAACAGCCTTCTGGTTGATTGATAATCGTAAATCAGAGAGCTTTCGAAGATTCTCATTGACCCGATCCATCGGGGGCGGGTCGTTTTTGAGCATCGCCACCGTCGAATCTTCTATGTCAAAGATTTTGTCCTGAATATCCTTCACATCGTCCCTGAAACTCATCATCAGGTTCTGCATCTTCTCGCGTACTTCGGGCTGCATCCGCATCATCGGTGACTCAGCTCCGATCATCCCGGGGGGACGAGCGCCGTCGCCCGGCAGCGGGTCGACCTTCGGCGGACCGTTCCGCAAAATGTGGTACACGAACACGCCAATCGTGGAGAGATTGACAAGAATGAGAAAGAGCAGCACCCCGACAAGCACTTTTGTCTTCATTTCGATACCTCCGTCGCCGCCTGTGCGATAGTCTGAAGCCGGTCTGCGATCCCACCAGTTTCGACGGTCACCTGGTAGGCAGTAAGCAAATTCTGTTCTGCCAGGGCAGACGTGCCCGAAGAGAGCTTCTCGCCTAGAAACGCCCCGCACAAAACCGCCAGCACAGCTGCGGCAGATGTCAGCCCCCATCGCACAAGCCTTGCCCCAGTCGAACGGGCTTTGCCAGCCTCCGACATCATCGCACGGATTCTTGTCGGGAGGTATGGATCCGCAGCGATGCTCCGGGTCCGGTCTGTTCTTGAAGGCGTGAGCGCCTGCGACATCGATTCGAAATACTGACGGCACGCGGCGCATTCCTCCAGGTGCTGTTCAAGGAGCAACCGATCCTGGCTGGACAGCGATTGTTCCATCCAGCGGAGGAGAAGCGAACGTGTGTGTGAGTGCGAATCCACGATGGTGGCCTTTCATGTTATTGGACAATCTTCGAGATCCAAACTTGCACGCCTATTTGAAGAGCGGGCCGAGCTTTCGAATCAGCGTCTTTCTGGCCCGGTGAATCCGCGTCTCGACTGCACTGTGGCTGATACCGAGGATTCCCGCGATCTCATCATACGAACGATGTTCCTCTTTGAAAAGCACGAACGGAATTCTGTATTTTGGCGAAAGCGCATCGATTGCCGCTTGCGCCAATTCCTCTCGTTCCTTGTTTTCCACGAGAAGATCCGGCGGCAACGTACGGACGGGGAATGAGACGGAATCTACCCTCTCACGGGCAAGCAGATCGCCGACAGTCTCATCCATCAAATCGAGCCAGACGTTTCTCCGTTCGCGCTTCAGATAATTGAGAGCATGGTTCACCGCGATCCTGTAGATCCAGGTGAAAATCTGGGACCGGTTCTCGAATGATCCCATCCGTTCGTAGACTTTGATGAACACATCCTGCAACAGATCGCGTGCAACCTGCTCGTGCGGCGTGAAGCGATAGAGAAGATTCAGCGTGCGCTGGGCATACAATGCGTAGATCTCTTCAAACGCAGGAATACCTTCCCCCTCCCCCGCCAACTGGAGGTGAGGGTCGTTGGATTGCTCTTTTTGCGTGGAGTGACCGTTTCTCGTTTGAGAATCCGCTGTTATGGTTCTTTCAGATTAGACAACGGCGGGAAACAATACTTGCAGAAAAGTTCAAGTGCGTCAAACCGCGATCTTTTGCCCTCTCGTCTCCGGAAATGTCCAGATCCAGATTCCCGTGAGCAAGGCGAACAGGGCGGCAAGTGAAATTCCGCCTCCCAGTCCATATCGCTCTGCGATCGTCGCGATGATCACTGGCGTAAAAAACTGAACGCCGCGTGCGAGGTTGAAGGCCGAGCCCATGGCGGTGTTTCGGATCTCTGTCGGGAAGAGCTCTGCAAACAACGGTCCGTATCCGCTGAACATGCCGGTGCCGAATCCCACGAGGAACATGCATGTCAGAATAATGGCTGGATAGACGACAATGCTCTCCCACAGCAGCGTGATCATCACAAGTCCGAGCGCCATGATGAACGAGTAGATTGAATACGCGGGTCGGCGGCCGAACCTGTCGGCCATATAGCCGAATGACAGATAACCCAGCACTCCTCCTGCCTGCGTCACAAGCATCCAGGTTGCCGATTTTACAAGCGAGAACTGTCGCTGCTGGTGAAGATAGCCGGGGAGCCACGAGTAGGTGAACCAGTAGGCCGACATGTCGAACACCGCCAGGACGAGCGACTGGAGAAACAACGTTCTGAAACGCGGCGAGAAGAGACTCAGGAATTGGCGAAGGGATGCGCGGATCCCGATGCGCTCCAAAGCGCCGGATTCGGCCGTCAGTCGTCTGCGCTCAAGCCACACATCTGATTCAGGCAGACGTTTTCGTATGAAGACAACAAGCAACGCGGGGAGAACGGAGAGAAAGAAACAGGCATTCCAGCCGATCACCGGCGCGAGAAATCCTCCGACGATCGAGGCAAGCACGATTCCGAACGGTGCGCCGGTCTGCATCATCGCACCGTAGCGTCCGCGGACGTGGGCGGGAAACGTCTCGCCGACATACGTCTGTCCGGTCGCCCACTCCCCACCGACTCCAAGCCCCGTCACGATCCTGAACGCGATGAGCACTTCGATGCTTCCCGCGAAACCTGAGCAAAATGTTCCGACGCTGTACGTGAGGATGGTCCATTGAAGCACCTTCTTCCTTCCGTACCGATCGGACAATACTCCGAAGATCACGCCGCCAATGGCGGTTGCCGCAAGCGAGATTCCGAGAACATACGACAGCTCGACGTTCGAGAGCTGCAGTTCTTTGCCGATGGGGATAAGCAGGAAGGTGAAGAGGATGAGGTCGTAGAAATCGAAGACCCATCCCGCCCAGCTCATCAGCAGGATTTCGAAATGCTGACGGCCGGGCTTGAGGGATTCATTGAGCAATGGCTGGGGCATGGCTTGCATCCTTTGTTGGTGAAAGCCATACAGCACCTTCCCGCATGCGGTCGAAGGCGAAAACCGGTTACGACTTTTCTGCGGAGCTTACTCCGGACCAGAGCGTGTTGATCACATGGATGAGCGCCGCGCCGCTGACGATAAACACGCCCAGCAGGAGAAGCGCGGTGTTCATCCTCCCGTACAGATAGTTCCCGACCGTGAAGAGCGCAGACCAGATCGCAGCGCACCCGGCGACCCAGCCGAGCAGCGCCATGGGGATATTTTCGCGCGTTGCACGGGCTTCTGCTTCGGTCACTCCGGCTTCTTCGCGGATCTTTTTCCATCCCGGACCGAACGGACGTACTTTCTTGTAGAATGCAATCAGCGTCTTCCTGTCGGTCTCCGGCCCGACAAACACGGTCACAAGCCAGCACACTGTCGTAAAGGCGATCGTCACAAGGAGCGCGACATGCGTCGAGAAATGGATGCCGTTTCTTGCCAGGATAAGGAGAACGATCGAGACGAAAAAGGAACTCACCATGGCAACGACTTCGCACCACGCATTGACCCGCCACCAGAACCAACGGAGAAGGTACAGCAACCCCGTTCCCGCCCCGACCTGCAGTATGATGTCGAACGCATCTTTTGCGGTGTCAAGGAGGAACACCATCCCGGACGCGGAAAAGAACAGGATCACAGTTCCGATGCGACCGGCGAACACGTAGTGTTTTTCGGTGGCGTCCTTCCTGATGAAGCGGCGATAGAAATCGTGAACGAGGTACGACGCGCCCCAGTTCAGATGCGTGAGGATCGTCGAGGAGTTCGCCGCGATCAATCCGCCGACCATCAGGCCGATGAAGCCGACCGGAAGGAATTTCAGCATCGCAGGGAATGCAATGTCGTGTCCGAGCAGTTTTGGATCGAGGTTCGGGAACGCTGCCTGAATGTCCGAGAGTTGCGGATAGACAATCAGCGATGCCAGACCGGTGAGTATCCACGGCCAGGGACGAAGAACGTAATGGGCGATGTTGAAGAACAGCACGGCCCCGAGCGAATCTTTTTCCGACTTCGACGCAAGCATGCGTTGGGCGATGTAGCTTCCTCCTCCCGGCTCCGCTCCCGGGTACCACACAGCCCACCATTGAACGGCGATTGGCATGATGAAGACCGCTATCGCCATATCCCAGTTGTTCGAGAAGTCGGGAAGAATGTTCAGGTAGTTGAGTCCCCCGGGACCTTTGAGTGCGCTCAGCTTGTCGACCAGTCCGGTCAGACCCCCGACCTGCGGCAGGTTCACCGCGAAGTATGCGGCAGCAATCACCGCCGTCATCTTGATGAAGAACTGAACCATATCGATCACGAGCACGCCCCAGAGCCCCGAATGGGTCGCGAAGACCACGTTGAGCGCGCCGACAAACAGAAGCGTCTGCCAACGTTCCAACCCGAAGAGGATCGCGGCAATCTTGCAGGCAGCGAGATTGACCGACGCCATAATCATGCAGTTGAAAAAGAATCCAAGATACACAGACCGGAATCCGCGCACGAAGCTCGCGGCCTTGCCGGAATAACGCAGTTCGTAGAATTCAAGATCGGTCATCACACCTGATCGCCGCCACAATCTGGCGTAAAAGAACACCGTTGCAACGCCCGTGAGCACAAATGCCCACCAGACCCAGTTGCCTGCCACGCCGTTGCGACGAACGATGTCGGTCACAAGGTTCGGCGTGTCACTGCTGAACGTCGTGGCAACCATCGACAGTCCTGCAAGCCACCACGGCACAGCCCGGCCTGAAGCGAAGAACTCCGACGTGTTCTTCCCTGCTCTCCGTCCGAAAAAGAGGGCCGGGAAGAAGCAAACAATCAATGTGACGGCAACGATGATCCAATCAATAAGCTGGAGATGCATGCATACTTCCTTTCTCGGTTCGGGGAGTACGTACGTGAGCGCTGAAGCTGAGGCCGCATCGGGCTGCGTTCAGGGTTTCGGATAACCAATCGTCTGTGCGAGGATGATTTTCTGTTCCGGCCGCAGATTGAGCTCTCGTGCAAGCTGCGGGCGATCGATCATTCCCCGGACAACCACTGCGAGACCCTGGGACGCGCAGTAAAGGTACACATTTTGAGCAATGAAACCAGCATCAGCGGCCGTGAAAAGCTGGCGATCTTCCCCGGAGGCGTTTTTGATTTTCGCGCCGTCAGAAACGTACACAAATGTCACAGGGGCATCCTTCACGAAAGGCTGCTTGCCCGTTAATTCCCGGAGATCCTTCGATGCAACAGGAACAAGCTTGTTCAGCTTCGCGTCATAGAGAAACGTCCCCTCCGGCAACGCGACGTAGACATCGATCTCCTGCCAGTTCATTGCTGACGGGGCGGTGCGTTTTCCCACCTCAGGCCTGTTGATGCCGTCGGCGGCCCAAAGCACATTCGAGAGTTCCTGGGACGAAAGGGTTCTGGCATCGAAGCTCCTGGCGGATTGCCTCGCCTTCAACACCTGCATGAGAGGCTTCCCGATATCCGTTTGAGGAAGCGGCAGCTGGAGTTCTTTGACGGTCTGTGAAAAAGATAGGGATGTTCCTGCAACACACAGAAGCAGGAATAATCGAAGTGTCCTGATCATGGCGACCTCCCATCGCTTGTTCAGAAGTTGGTGTTCCCTCCACCGCGGCGGCCGCGGCGGGAGTCGTTTCAACGTATGCGGGGGATGTGATTGGACAAACTGGACTGACAGCAGCCCGGTGCAATTGGAGCCCTGTGAAGCTACCTCAGTTTTTTTTGAAACGCAACCCGGGAAGAGCGAACGCAAACGTCCGGCTCATTCCCACCCCTCGGCAGCTAGCGCGTCGTGCAGTTCATTGGGATGATGCCGGCAATGGAACTCGATCCGGCTCGAGTCCTCGTGCGCTTTGCTGTACGGCCATCCCTTGCTCATCAGGTTTCGTTCATGAAGTTCGTGG
>DATJQB010000121.1:0-4438 GCA_035506075.1 Bacteroidota bacterium
CAAAATGAGACTTTGTCCCACTCTGAGAATCCCGGTCGAACTAGAACTTGTCTCAAAAACGCCTATTGACCACGAAGGAATGTCACGCAAAGCTCCGCCGAAAAGTCGCCCCCGACAATCCTTCGATTCGCCCCGCTGAACGCCAGGCTCGCTGAGGAAGTCGGGGCAAGCAAGAATCAGCAACCTATTATTCTCTTTGTGGCTTCGCTTCTTTGTGCCGAAGGCATCACTTCCCCGAAGGGGTCCTCCGAAGGAGTCCTTCCCCACGGGGGTCCTTTGGACGGACCTTCGGGACGTGAGTATTTCTTGGATGGCCTCAGGTAAACCGACAGAGCTAAGAACGAATCATTGCCTTGGGCTGTTCATATTCAAGGCTTTGCGATGTGTGGTTCACAATGAGACAAGATACAAATGGCGAAGAGCCTCGTCTTTGTTCAATTTTTGATGATCTTTCATGCAACTATCGCTGCTCTTTCAAGTATATGCAAAAGCGATTCATCACCTCATCTGATTCCTCCACGCCGGGTATAAGGACGTTTTCAATGTTCAAGCGATGTTTGAATCTTCTTGTGTTGAGCCTTCTTGCAGCTGCTGCAGCATATTCAATTGAAACGCCGGACTCTGCGCGTCAGAGAATTCATGCTGTAAGAATTGAGGGCGACCTCGACCTGCACGGCACGCTTTCGGATGCGCGCTGGAGCCTGGCCTCGCCCGTAGAAATACGTTATGAGGTCTCCCCCGGGGAAAACACACCGGCGCCCCAGATGACGCGCGTCCGTGTCCTCTACAACAGTGATTATGTTTATTTTGGTTTTGATTGCAGGGATACGAACGCTTCGTCGATCCGCGCCCACATCACGGACAGGGACAAAGTATTCGATGACGATTTCGTCGGAATCATCCTGGATACCTACGGCGACTATCAACGCGCGTACGAGTTCCTTGTCAACCCGTACGGCATCCAGGCCGATCTCATGCGTGTTGGTTCCAATGAGGACGATAGTTTCGATACGGTGTGGAAGACGTCGGCGAGCATCAATGACTCCGGGTGGTGCGCGATCATTGCTGTTCCGTTCAAGAGCCTGCGATTCCCTGCGGCACAAGAGCAGCACTGGGTGGCGCTGTTCTTCAGAAATCTTCCTCGCCTCAGCCGGCAGCAAATGTCCTGGACTCCGTACGATCGGAACAACCCCTGTTTCCTGTGCCAGGGAGGACTGCTCGAAGGAATCGCCGGTGTGCAATCGACGAACTCGGTTGAACTCCTCCCGTACATCGTTGGACAGCAACGGGGAGGATTGCTTGATGAATCTGATCCATCGTCTCCATTTCAAAACGGCAAGCTCAAAGGGAGGGTTGGCGGAGGAATTCGATACTCACCAACACCCGATATGTCCGTGGAGGCCGTGGTGAATCCGGATTTCAGCCAGGTTGAATCCGATGCGACGCAGATCAGCGTCAATTCGACGTTCGCGCTCAATTATCCCGAGAAGCGCCCGTTCTTCCTGTATGGCGCGGATTTGTTTCAGAACAACACCGGGACGTTCTACTCCCGCACAATCAACAATCCCCTCGGCGCGGCGCGGGTGATGGGGAAAACCGGCTCCTTCTCGTTTGGCTATCTTGCAGCAAGCGACAGGAACACGCCGTACATCGTGCCGGGTGAAGAAAACTCCGACTTTGTCTCGACGAATGTCTCCTCGTTTTCAAACATTGCCCGTGCACGTTATGATTTCGGCAATGAACGGTTTATCGGTGCTGCCATTACAACGCGCAATGCCGCTGATGCACACAACTACGTCGGAGGGATTGACTGGAACTACAGGTTCTGGGATAACTACGATTTCAACGGAGAGGTCTTCTACTCCGATACAAAAGAACTCAACGACTCGACGCTTCTCTCGAACTCACGGGGATTTGGGGGCACCGGCTTTGACGCCGCATTCAATGGTGAGCACTACGGCGGCGCGGCGTACCTGTTCGGCATTCGGCGTGATGGAAGGGACTACAGCATCGGTCTGCAATACATGGATCGCGCCCCGACATTCCAGGCGCAAAATGGTTTTGTGCCGAACAACGACACCCGGATGCTCTTCCTGCAGCAGCAATACACGTTCTATACGAACAACTCGTTCCTCGACGCGTGGTCCATCCAGGGGAACGCAGGATTGCACTTCAATCACGAAGATGTACGGAAAGAGAAGTGGTTCGTCCCGGGGATCACGCTGCAGCTGAAAAACCAGGTCAATGCAACAGTGACCTATTTTCTTCTGAACGACGAGCTCTTCGGAGGAGTACAGTTCAACAATATCAACAGGACGCAAATTGACATCACGGCCAAACCTTCGAGCATCCTCACGCTGATATTCGATGGTTCGTTTGGCAGGTTCATCCGGCGTTCCTCGGATCCTGACATGGGGACGGGGCACAACATCAGTCTCACGGCCACTCTGCGGCCGACGTCACGATTCCAAATGGATCTTTCGTTTTCAAGGGCGCGGCTGTCAAGCGTTGCATCAGGCGAATTGTTCTATGACGGGTACATTGCGAGGGCCATGGGCATCTATCAATTCACCTCTGAGATCTTTCTCCGTGTCATCGGTCAGTACGATCAGTTCAACAAAGCGGCCGACCTGTACCCGCTCCTGAGCTACAAGCTCAATCCGTTCACGATATTCTATGCGGGATCGACGTACAGCCTGACGGATTTCGACTCCACGTATGGTGTCAAACAAACCTCAAGGCAGTATTTCCTGAAGCTGCAGTATCTGCTCCGAAGCTGATGACTTCATTCCCATCTGCTGAACCAAAATGAAAACTGCCGGCTGAAGAACTCCAGCCGGCAGCCAGGTAACTTCCACCGGAATCGATACTCTCTCTCCTGTAATGACTCACATACTGCTGACGTCCTACTTTCCCCCCATCGGTTGCGCAGGAGGCATTGGTTCAGAAACCTTGTTCTTAATCGCCGGGATTGATTTCAGGTATGCGAAGATCGACTTGAGATCATCATCCGTCATGTTCTTGAACGACTGCCATGGCATGGGAGGAAGGATGGCGCGGCCTTTGCCCATGTCCTTTCCTGTCCGAATCGCCTGAACAAAATTCTCCTCGGTCCAATCTCCCAGCCCTGTTTCTTTGTCCGGTGTAAGGTTCTTTGAGAAGCTGACTCCCCATGGGCCTGCCCATGCCGTCATGGTTGCCGCGAACGAACCGATCCACGGTCCCGGGGCGGACGTTGGTGAAGGAGGAAGATTCATTCCCTGCGGATGACCGGAAAGCATACGCGTCATGTCCGGCTCAGGGCCCTGAGGTCCCATTTTGAACGGAGTGTGGCAGTCGTTACATCCGATCGAATTCACAAGGTATTCGCCCCGCTTGATCATCTTCGGGTTCATCTTTCCTTGGCCGTCAGCCGACGGCACAAGTATTCCAAGACAACACCACGCCGCCACTACCATGATGAGAGCTTTCAGCTGCCGCATACGTCCCTCCTTATTGAGTGTTGAGTTGTTGTTCTCCCTTGTTGACTAAAAGATCTTCCTTGATCCAGGTTGTGATCAGGTCAAGCGCTGCGCTGTCGATGATCTTCGTTCCGAGCGGAGGCATCTGTCTGTACGGATTGCGCGTCGACATCCGATAAACGATAACACTTTTCGAAACATCCCCCGGCAAAATCCGGTAGCTTTGATCGAGCGCAAGTTCGGGGATCTGGTACTTGCTCCTGTGGCCGATCACTGATTGCATCTCGGATGCTGCAGAATCGGATCCGATGCCGATGGAACGCTTCAGGAACATTCCCACAGTCGAAAGCGGGTCTTTGGTATTGTGACACCCGCCGCAGTTTGCACTGAGATAGCCGAGCGCAGCCCGCGCGCGCGGCGAGCTGGCAGAGATTGCCGGCGGTTGATCGAGGAATTGCTTTGGAAGGTGCACAAGGAGTCTACGGTCAGCCAGGTTTTTCAAATTGAGCATGTCAGGGGAGAACGATTCCGCGTGCGGCGCGTTGGGATCCCGGTCGGTTGAAAGCTGAAGCGCATTGAACCCGAGCACGACGTCGCGTCCCTGTCCTTCATGACACGACTTGCAGTCCGCCACACCCGGAATGTTGTGAAGGATCCCCGGCACAATCTCGGCATGATTGGGCAGTCCTGTTTCAGGCACAAGGAAGGCTTCTGATTCATCATCGTTCCAGGCATATGCAGCGAACTGCCACGATCCTTTCGCGACCTTTGCGAGAAATCGCGTCTCAACTCTCTTGCCGAACGTAAACTCCTTCCAGAATTTTGTGCCGACGGGAAACACCCAGTCGTTTGCGTTCTTTGCGTCGATGCTCTTCCCGGGAGGAATGTAGATCCATCGCTTCTTCTTCGCTCCATCTGACCACAACGGGTACTGGGGTGAAAACTTCAGGTTCGCTGCGGCGATAGTTTTGGACGCG
>DATJQB010000122.1:0-2111 GCA_035506075.1 Bacteroidota bacterium
CGCGTGGCAGTTCAAAAAAAGCTTGACAAATGCAGGTGACGGCTGTTCAATCAGAGACAGGTAACGATTCCATGGAATCGTTACCTGCAAATCATGGCAACGATATTGGACGTGGCACGCCGCGCACAGGTTTCGAAGACCACTGTGTCGAGATTCCTGAACGGTGTGGGACCTATCAACGTCGGGACTGCAGAGAGAATCCGCCAGGCCATTCTCGCACTCAACTACTCTCCAAGCTTTCTCGCGCGGGGGATGCGGACCAGTAGGACAAGAACTATCGGAATGATCATCCCGGATTACAGCAACCCCTTCTATTCCGAGCTTCTCCGCGGCATCGAGGAGTACGCACGGGTGCGCGGCTACCTGATCCATCTTGCGAACACCGACGCAAACGCTTTCACGGAATATGACTGCATCAACGAAATGGTGAAACGCCAGGTCGACGGGATCGTGTTGTGCAGCTACAACCGGATTCAGCGGGACATCGACTTCCTCGTGGAGCTGACGGCAAAGATGCCGGTGGTGCTGATGGACCCCTTGGTGAAGAACGAACCGATTTCCTATGTCGTGACCGACGGAAACACGGGAAGCGCGGAGGCTGTCTCGTATCTCGTCTCGACGGGGCGCCGCCGCATTGGCTATATCACCGGGCCGAACCGGCTCCTTGCAACGCACGACCGCTTCGAGGGCTACAAGAAGGGTCTCGCCGACAGCGGGATTCCTTTCGACGGGTCAATCGTGTACGAGGCGGATTTTTCCCTGCGCTCAGGCTACCAGGCCGCCAAATGGTTTTTTCAGAAAGGGCTGTCCGTTGACGCGCTCATGGCCGCGACCGATCTCATGGCAGTGGGTGCGATAAAGTTCTTCAACGGCCAGGGTGTCGACATCCCGGGGCGTGTGGCGGTCGTCGGTTTCGACAACATCTCCCTCTGTGAGATCATCGAGCCGTCTCTCACCACGATCGCCCAACCCATCAGCGATCTCGGTCGCCGCGCCGCCGCAATCATCATCGATGCCATCGATGAAAAGCGGATCGAGAAAAGGCAGATCGTCATGGAGAGCCGCCTCATCATCCGCAGGTCCACGGACGCGGCGAAGTCGAACACTCCGACCTTTGACGACGAGGCGGCGTCCGTCCTGCCGGTGGAGCTTTCGCTGTAATGAAGTGGATCAAGGAAGGTGACTAGGATGAACTCCAGGGAACGCGTCCTCAGCGCCTATGAACGAAAGGGGTACGATAGAATTCCGGTCAAGCACGAAGGCACTCCGGAAATCAATCGGATGCTCATCGATTACTTCGGCTTGAAGAACATGAACCAGCTTCTGAAGGTCCTGGGCGACGACTTCAGGTACGTCGAGGCACGATACGTCGGGCCGGAGCTCAAGAAATTCGATGACGGCAGCTTCGAGGGATACTGGGGAGAGCGATACGCCTACGTGCAGTTTGGCAGCGGCAAGTACATGGAGTCCGTCCACAAGCCGTACGCCGGCGTCTCAGAGCTTGCGAAGCTCGACCGCTCACATTTCCCGTCCGCCGATTGGTTCGACTACTCGACCATCCGGGACCAATGCAAGGTCCTGCGCAGGGAATACGCCGTTTGCTACGGTGGGGCCGGTGACTTCGATTTCATCAACAGCATTTCGCGCGCCCGCGGGATGGAAGAAGTTCTGATGGACATGGTGGACGACAACGAGGTGTTCAACGAGCTGTTCTCGGCACGTTTCAACTTCTACTACGAGATGCATCGCAGGGCCCTCGAGGCCGCCGACGGACTCATCGATTTCGTGCACATCGGGGAGGACCTGGGGAACCAGTTGGGCCCGATGATAAGCAAAGATCTGTTCGAGAAGTATTTCGCTCCACATTACGCGCAGTACATGAAAATGGCCCATGGCTATGGCGCCAGGGTGATGATGCACATGTGCGGAACGGTGGATTCTTTTCTGCCGCGTCTCATTGAGATTGGCCTGGACGTGCAGGATGTCGTGCAGCCCACGACTCCGGGCATGGACATCGCCAATCTCAAACAGAGGTTCGGCAACCGCCTTGTATTTCAGGGATCCCTCAACGTGCAAGGCGAAATTGCGTTCGGGAGCCCAACCGATGTCAG
>DATJQB010000123.1:0-4370 GCA_035506075.1 Bacteroidota bacterium
ATTCATCGACGCAGTCTCCCACGTACCGCAGACTGATGAACGACGTCATCAACAAAATGCTCAAGGATCCTCTTGTGCGAGTGGACGGTTCGCAGTATGTGCACGTCATTGTGAGGAACAAAGGAACATCGACATACGTGCACCTCATCAATACAGGGGGAGCCCATTTCAATCGCAAGGTGTTTACCTACAACGAGGTCGTGCCGCTCGGACAGCTTTCAGTTCGAATACATCACGAGGTGAAACCAAGAATTGTAACATTGCAGCCCGGCAACACACCGCTCCATTACACGTATGCCGAAGGCATCATTTCAGTGAGTGTTCCAACGCTGGACATCCACAGCATCATTGAGGTCTCAGATTGAAATTCTTCGACACGCTACGAATTTACACTCCCAACAATCAGACTCTGGTCAGTTGCAGCGTCCTGTTTCTGGTGACACTCATTGCGCTGTGTGAATCCTCATCGCTTCGCGCCCAGGACAGGCTCGAACCAGGGGTGGATCGTTGGGCAATCAAAACAAGTCTCCCTCAACGCGCCGCGAAAAAGAACATCCAGCTCAGTGAACTTCTGGCGCTTCCAAATCCCATCGATCATGAAGAGGCCGTGTACGATTCCACGAGGATACTCACACCGGTGGGACCACATTCGTTGAAGGAAGGTGAGATTGTCACGACACATGGTTGGCTTCACCTTGTCGCCCTCGAAGACGACAGGAAAACTCATCGCGACGGGGACTACCACATGCAGATCCGCACATCCGAACAATGGGGAGATTCGTGCCTTGTCGTTGAAATCCCGTATGGACGATTTGTCCCCGATGAGCGGCTTGCACGCGCATGCGATTCTCTGAGGCAGTTCGTCAAAGATCACGTTCTCAGCGGGAAGGAACCCGGGACGCGGGGAAATAAGTTGAGCCACGCCGTGTATGTGAAAATCACCGGCCAGCTGTTTTTCGACGCACCGCATCTTTCGGGCAATCCCCGCGGGAAACTAAACATGAAGTCGTATACTCCCTGGGAACTGCACCCTGTTACATCCATCGAGTTCGCAAGAAATCCCGACTGATGCGCACACACAGATAATCGAACTGGTCCTCCAGCGACGGGGGCGGGAGGATACCTCGCAATCGCACTCCCCGCACGTCAACCCGACCCACAGACAACCTGATTGTGGCCCCTTGCACCGCAATCGGGATTTTAATATGATACGGGTGCGGATTGATCTGAGTGAGAAGGAAAACCACCGCAATGAAACTGTCGTATGCCACATTTGCAGTTGGAGTCATCTACGGTTTCGGTCTGGGAGTCATCCTTGACAAGGAGGACCTCGTCAGCGTCGCATCATTCTCCCTGCTTATTGTCTTTCTTCTGAGCGTTCCTGCCGTCGTGTGGTATGAAATGTATGCCCACCGACTTCGCATGTCGAAATGGACGCGGATTCGTTCCCAGGGGAAGTTGTTATTCGTCGCCGGCAGGTATGTCCTCCTGCGCGGAGGGATCCTCGTAGCACTGCTCATGTATGCGTTGCGGGGTCGAGTCGGATCGCTACCCGTTCACGAGTTTTCTGTCCCGTTTCTCGTAGCAGCGATTGCGTTTATCGGCCATCAGGAATGGGAGAACTGTGAACACGAAGCAGGCAGCCTGCACAGCTTCATTGATCGCCGCGATGAGGATGCTGTCGAGTGACGTCGTCCTGCTCCACCGTGTCTGGCAGCCGCGCACTCTTGTCTCATGGCCTTCGCTGTCTGCAACCCGGGCGCATCCTCGCCGTATCTCTCATTGATCCACCATTGGGAACCATCAGGCAGCAAGAAGGTACTCGTTAGAATCACATCCAGGGAGATTGTATGGACAACCACATCACCACAGTCGGCGCGCTGAGCATCGGACTGAGCGTTTTCGGAATCCTCATCGGCGGCTTCATCTTCGTACTTCTTGCAGGAATCGGCTATCTTGCACACGATGAGGAGGCCACTCCGATTCTCGCCGTCATTGGATCTCTGATCGGGATTTTTCTTTTCATCCTTTCGGTGCCCGGCATCATCGGCGGCATCGGCCTGATTCGCCGGAAGGAATGGGCAAGAATCCTCGTGATCATCACATCGGCATTCCACTTGCTCAATTTTCCGATCGGGACCGCGATCGGAGGGTACTCGATCTGGGTGTTGGTGAATCCGGATACCATTCGGATCTTCAATCCCATCGTCCCGCCACCTCCGACTCAGTCATGAACAGCTTCATGCATTGAAAGCAACCACTCACCGTACCAACTCAGGAGGCTCCATGAAATCTATTCTCACAACTGCGCTTGTTCTCGGACTGTCGTGCATGGCCTGGCAGCTGGTCATGGGGCTGACGGGCTGGTATCTTCACCCGGTTCTCCTCAACCTGTTTTGGATCGTCATCCTGATTCAAATCGGCGTGATGGTCTGGGGGCTGAGAATTACTGCGGGGGAAGGGAGAACGTACGGGAGACAGGTGGCGGCGGGCGTCCTGATGTCTGTCTTCGGGGGAATTGTTATTTTCTTCGGCTCTCTCCTTTTCACAACGGTTCTGTTCCCTCACTACTTCGAAGACATTCGCAGAGTCACAGAAGAAGTTCTGAAAGCCAAAGGCCTCTCACCGGACAGCATCAAGTCTCAGATGGATCTTCAGGCAACGGCGCAAACCCCGCTGGTCAGCGCGCTCTCCGGTTTCATCGGTACGATAGTAACCGGATTGATCATCTCGCTTGTCGTCGCGGCGTTTGTCCGCAAGAAGGAAATTCCAGCTCAATAACTGGAACTGATCTTGAAAATCCCTTGAGTGCCTCTGAGCGGCGCTCGCGGTGGGCAAATAACATGTTGTCGAGATAGACTCTCACATCGCTCCATCGGATATCATCCGCCTAACTTCGTTGACGTTCGACTGTTCTTCATCGCCTGGAACATCCGTTTGAATTCTTCCGAAGCCGACCGGTGATCGACGATCGGCTTCGGGTAGTCCCTGCCCAGAATTACCCCAAGCTCTTTTTGTAGTGGAGACGGCATTTCGTGCGGAGCATGGATGAACTTCGCCGGAACGCGCCGGAGTTCAGGAACATACTCTCGAATATATGCGCCATCCGGATCGAACCGCTCCGATTGAAGCCGTGGATTGAATATCCTCATTGGCTTCGGATCGACACCAGACGAGGCTGACCATTGCCAACCGCCGATATTCGATGCGGTCTCGATGTCGAGCAGCTTCTCTTCAAACCAGGCCGCCCCCCTCCTCCAGTCGTACCGCAGGTCTTTCGTGAGAAACGACGCGACAACCATCCTGATTCGATTGTGCATCCACCCCGTTGTCCTGAGCTGCCTCATCCCCGCGTCTACAATCGGAAATCCGGTCTGCCCCAAGGTCCACGCTTCGAACATTTTTGGACGTGTATTCCATTTGATCTCGTCAAACTCCGGCCTGTAGCTCGAGTGAATCAATTGGGGGAAATGGTACAGCACAGACTGATAGAAATCCCGCCAGATCAGCTCATCGATGAACTTGCCAACTGAATCCCGGATAGATGTCGGTGCACCAGCCGCATGGTGCGATGAAGTCTCGAGCACTGTTCGGACGGAAATACATCCAAACCGCAGGGCCGCCGACATCCTGCTTGTTCCATCGAGAGACGGGATATCCCGCTGTTCACGGTAATCTGCAATCCCCCGTGCAAGAAAGATCTTCCACCGCTTGCGTGCTTCTGACTCTCCCCCCCGAAACGCTGGCTGGATGATTCCGACGGTTCGCCGCAACCCGCGGGCGTCGAGGATCTCATCTGACCTGACTTTCGGCGTAGTTATCGAGCGAGGAGTGTCAAACGGCAGAGGATGAGACAGTTTCTTCCACGCCCTGGCATAGGGAGTAAACACAACGAATGGTTTCCCTTGCGAGGTGAAAAGTTCGTCCGGCTCGTGGACGACCGAATCCCTGAAGGTTTTGACTTCAATGCCGGCGCGTCGGTACAGGTCGGTCACTTTCGAGTCTCTTGCGCGAGCATACGGCTCGTAATCTCTGTTGAAGTATAGCGCTGCGGGATTCAACTCGCTGATGAGGGACCTATGTACATCCAGGATTGTTCCGCGCCTGACGATCAGTCGTCCCCCGACGGTCTGAATCTTCATTGCAAGCTCGTTCAGGGCCTCCGCCTGATAATTGAAGACCGCGCCGTCAGAACGGAGCGATTGGATGAGTTCAGTGTCAAATATAAAGAGGGGAACGATGGGGATGCCCTCTGCTGAGGCGTGGTGAAGAGCAGCGTGATCCTCCGTCCTGAGATCACGACGAAACCAGACAATGATGGGTCGCACGATGGGCCCTGTCTTCAGTGTTTCCTCTCAGCAAGATGGGGT
>DATJQB010000124.1:0-2946 GCA_035506075.1 Bacteroidota bacterium
GCAAAATCACAGGCCAGGGACTCGTGTCGCATTCAAGACGAAGCTACGCACATCGGATACGTGTTCTTTGCGGAGAGCGAGGGATTCGAACCCCCAAGGGCTTGCGCCCGCCAGTTTTCAAGACTGGTGCAATAGCCGTTCTGCCAGCTCTCCTAGATCAAAACAATAAGGTTTCATTTCGTGCCAGCCGAGGGGATCACTCCATTCTCTCGCAGCCAACGATAGCCAGCAATGCTTTTGAAAAACAACTCGCGCCGTCGTGCTTCCCTCGTGGTATCGAAATGCTCTTTGTAATGCAGAATCAATGGCCTTCGGGATTTCGTCGAGCGAACGCTCCCTGAATTATGAGCCGCGAGCCTTTGATCCAAGTCCGAAGTGCTCCCGTAATAATAGCGCCCGTCCTTCAAGCTCAAGAGAATGATCCCGTTTTCTGGGATCAATCCCGACGATTTCCGTCGGGACCGTTCTGTTTACCCGCCGAAGGCGGGCCAGCTCTCCTTAACATGAGGGGCGGAAGTCAGCCAATCCCCTGACCAAATATACGAAAGGATTGGGGCGTTGGCAACTGGATATCATTCAACTCAATATCACAAATGCAGATGCAAACGAGCCGAGGCTTAGATCCATTTGGATCACATTTTCCCCTGCTCTTCTAAAGTCGATTTGACTTGTCTCACCTGATGCGGGATCCATGATCGAAGGAACGCCGGCTGCCCGGAAGACCGCAGTTCCGTGGTACGATGTCGAAGACGCGTTGACAAGAAAGAACGTCAGCTTGCCGTGACGCTCCAGAGTGGTGCAGAGGATGCTCGTCGAAGACGGGGTCAGATGGCACAGTGGTGGAATGCGTGAACGAATGAGATAGTGAATCGGGGTGGCTTCGGGTGTGACACCACCGGTCGGTCCCTTTGCAACGACAGCAGCCATCAGGCTGACGACTTCTGCGTCGTGCTCTGACCCCTCAGCAGCAAACTGAGGATGCAGAGGATGTGCGAGCACAGTCCCCCCATTCCCTGCAAATCGGTGCAATACTTCCATGCTGCGAAGGCTGATGGTGTCCATCGGCGGCAGGACGAATACTTCATACTCATGTCCCGCTATGACGAGCGTATTTCCGACAATCGTTGCATCAGCAAGCGATTGTTCATCGACGATATCATACTCGATCTGATGTTGTATGAGCTCGCGGCAGAGGTTTGCGAACGATTCGTCGATGAACCGAACCCGGTCGCTCGGATGCGGCTCGTACATGGAGCGCGTAGGCGGAGTGAAATTTGCCCACACGGAAACAATCGGGTGCAGAACAGCTGTGCGCCTGACGTACGCTCCATCCGCGACAACCGTATTGACCCGGTTCACGTAGTCTGTGTACTGGCGATATTCCGGAACGGAGAACCGACGCGATTTCAGCGTTGGATCCGGCGGCTGCTTCGAATTCAGCGATACGCTGTAGTAGCTGGTGAAATCCGTGATGCCCAGGCTCATCAGAATTCCTGCGGTGCACTTCATCTGATCGAGCGAGGCATGGCGCCCTCCCATCATTCCGAAGAAGTCGCTGATCTCACACATCACCCTCCTCTTGCCGTTCAGCCGCGCAGCCGAACTCGCAACTTTTGGAACGAGAAAGAACGGCTCCCTGTCCCCCATGATCCTCTCGGGATCCGAAAGTATCATATCGATCCCCGGGATGTCGAATCGCTTGTAGCATCTGAACGGATCCCCATCGAACATCGTCTGCCACACAAGCAGCTCTTCGCCCAACAGATGGCCGCTCGACATCACCTTGTGCAATTGACACCAGCGTTGAAGCTGGCCGAAATATGTCTCTGCGCACAAGTCGGCGATCACCTCGTAAAAATCGCAGCGGATCTTTCTGTCCGCAGCTCCGGTGTCGACGAACAGGCTCTCCCAGTGTTTCGTAATGTCATATCCTTTTCTCGACTGGAAGATGCGAGGCAGGCTTTCGTGCCATGGAATCGTTTTCGGATAGTCCAGGCCGGCGGGGACATACGTGGCGATAAGGGACGGTTCATCGGTGAAGAACGCTTCGACATAATCGCCGATGGGATGCAGTGCCCGTTCATAGCTGTCGTGCGTGACATTGATGAACGTTGCCACAGCTTTCGGGTCGATGATGTTGAGATAGTGTCTTCGCTCAAAGAAATTCGCCGTCGCATGCGTGTTTTCAAAAAGCTTCACGACCTCATACTTCGGTGTTCCGTCATCAGCGAACGCACGGATGAGCCCCTCCGCCTCCCCTCCGGGGTATCGTTCGAGCACCAATCCTCCAGCCGCGCCGCTCGGATATCCCTTTTCGTCATAGATCCAAACGCGCAACCCCATCTCATGAGCGATCTTTGTCCCCCGATGAAGCACATCCCACGATACCTCGTCGTTCAGATATTTCTCAAGCTTCACATTCGTGACGAAACCGCTCACTCCCATGTCGATCAGGTTCTGAAATCCCGCGCGCATCGCGGCTTCGTCGGATCCCGCCCATTCTTCGATGGGTGAGACGATTTGAAGCGGTCGGGTGGTATCGAAAGTTCGGAAGAGCTGCGAGCCCATGGCGGTTGCCTCCAGAGAATAGTGGGTTGCCGGGATCGGGTTGCCAGAGAGAGAAGCTTGGCAGTCAAAAGAAAAATCCCGCTCAACGAGCGGGACGAGGTTTGTGCGGATCATGGTGAAGAATGGTCTTCACTCCACCATCTTCTTCGATTCGACTCTCGCCGCATGTCATTCGCGTTTGCGGAGAGGGAGGGATTCTCCGCCAGAGGCGGATGAGCCTCCGGCTCAGAACCCTCGATAGAGGTTACCCCTTATGCAAGTTTAGTTCCGATTCGACTCTCGCCGCATGTCATTCGCGTTTGCGGAGAGGGAGGGATTCTCCGCCAGAGGCGGATGAGCCTCCGGCTCAGAACCCTGGATAGAGGTTACCCCCTTGTG
>DATJQB010000125.1:0-11303 GCA_035506075.1 Bacteroidota bacterium
AACAGCGGAAATCGGATACTTCTTGTAGCTCGCGCTCTCCTGGGCCGGGGCTGCTGTGGCCAGAAGCAGCAGGATGAATGTCAGAGTCTTCATGCGAGTGACGTTCCGTGTGGAGAAAGTTTTTCCGGCGATCGACAAACAAAATGTTGCCGTCGACGGTCTGCCTGGAGCAAAGTGAATTATCTGGTCTCTAGCGTTAACGGAGGTTCAATCAGTTTTATTTTTCAGTTCTCTTCGCGGCCTTTGCGGTTAGAATACAACTGCCAAGAACAGCAAAGGCAAGAAACAAGAATATCACATTGTGAGACGGCTTCTCAAACCGCACACCAAGCAATTTGCGTGGTGATGGTTTGCGCGATTACCGACGAAGCTCACATGCTTTGGCTCACCGATACGTATACAGCGTTGCTTTCTGGATGCTGAATTTGTTTCCGGGAAGGTTCATGTGCCTTCCCTGGTGACTTTGGTCGCCATTCATCCGCAGTCCCGGGACCCACTTGCCATCCGAGAACCGTCCCTCATCCAGACTGCCGATGCCTGCGATCGTTCCGTCGTTCGACGCCGATCGAAACGTTACAACCACTCCCTTGCCAGCGATGATGAAATCGGAAGGAGAAAGCATGACGATGAGACATCCGAATCGTGGAGTTTCCCCCTCGATTCTCGGGGCGTACGGCCAACTGTATTCATGTCGCACTGTGAAAACGAAGTCGCCCAGCCGGATCTCCGCTTTCTGGTCGGCGCTATCGAGAAGGGCTCCGGCCATCGTACCTTTGCCCTGATTGCTGAGAATCAGCGGAGTCAGTTCCTTCAATGTCTCGTAGGCATCTGTGACCTGGTTGTTGCCGGGATGATCGAGTGATTCGATTGAGAATGGGCTGTAACCCATCGCATTGAGCTGGCCGAAGGCAAAGAATGCGTTTGCCATGCCCTGGGTGTTTCCTGCCTCGGGTACAAAGAGCGGATTTCCCGGACGGTTGTAGGGTGTGGACCACTCAACGAAGCTCTTAAAATAGATATCAGGTGAGAGCATATCGATCACGGGTGCGCCTGCCTTCCACACATCGAAGAGGTGGGGAAGAGGTCCGCCGCTCGGATACTGACCGGGTTTGTAATTGGGGCGAATCAACGCCGCGTTCACGTACATCGGGAGCGGATATTCTTTCTTCCCGGCTTCGGCCACGGTGTTGGCATACCGTGCAAAATACCAGGCCATGAATAGCTCATCTGTCTGCGATCCCTTCCCAAGTACTTCTTCCCACGTCCCGGACGACTTGAATCCGTTTGTTTCATAGGCTTTCTTCAGCTCCGGCTCCAACGACTCCTTGTGCTCCTGGAGGTACTTGAGAAGTTCGACAGGAACATCTGAACGAAATGACGTCTCAGCCTCTTTGCTGTGATCTCTTGCGGCGGGGATCATCCCAATTTCATTTTCCACCTGGATCATGACAACCGTATGCTCGCGGCCATCGACCGTCCGGATGTGATTCATCAAGGCGGTAAAGACACGCGCATCCGCCTTCAGATTCTCATTGCTGAAAGGAGTCATGATCTCGAGGGCATGTCCCTGAACGTCGCGCGCCCGGGGAAATCTCTGCTGGTCCTTCTTGACCCAGAGAGGTGCGTAGCACGACATGCTGTTCTTCCACGTCCCGAACCAGAGGAAGACAAGCCGCAGGTTGTGCTTTCTGGCGCCGGTGATCGCTCCGTCGACCAATGTGAAATCCAGGTTCCCTTCCGTCGGCTCGATGAGTTCCCAGTAGACCGGGACCAGGAGCGTGTTGAGGTTCATGGCGACCACTTTGGGCCAGAGCGAGTCCAGGTTTTTCAGATCAGAAGCGCTCGAGTTGCCGGTCTCCCCGGCAAGCATGAGCAACGGCTTGCCGTCGACGATCAGCTGTTGTATGGTGCCCTGCTTTTCGAGGTGGGGAATGGTCTGACCTTCGCCCGCGTGTTTTGATTGAGCGAAGACCGCCGCGGAAAGAAGAGCAGCGATCAGAATGGAAACAGTTTTCCCTCGGACGACCATATGACCTCCGGACAAACGAACGATCTCTCTACTTGGACACAACCATTTTCTTTGTCTCTACGAAACTGCCCGCCTGATCGCCGGAAAACGGGTGGACCTGCAATCGATAGAAATATACTCCGCTTGGGACTGATGATGCGTTCCACTGGACTGAGTATTCACCCGCCGGCTGCAGCCCATCCATGAGCGTTGCCACCTCACGGCCAAGAAGATCGAACACCGTTAGCTTCACAGAGCTGACTGCTGAAAGCCCCGCCTGGCCGGCGGGGATGTGGTAGCTGATTGCTGTGGTCGGATTGAACGGGTTCGGGAAATTCTGAAACAAGGCAAATCGATCGGGCAACGCATCCGGTGTTTTGATTCCGGACACAAGATCGCTTGTTGTAAATCCCGCCTGGGCCGAGTAGTCACTCGCTCCGATATCATTCACTGCGCTCACACGCCAGTAGTAAGCCGTATTGGGAAGAAGGGGCTTGACCTGCAGTGTAGTGTCGGCAACTGTTGTATCGAGTGTGGCTGTGCCAAAGGTGCGGTTGTCTGAGACCTGAAGATGATAAGATTTCGAGAGAGCGGTGGCGTGCCAGACAAGCTGCACATTGCGCTGCACAATGGCGCCGGTTGCGGGTGAAAGAAGTGTCGGTGGCAAGGGAATCTGCAAAAAAGTTCGCAGCCACTGCATAGCAGGACGCTCTCGTCCATCGGAGTACAAGAGGTATGTGTTGGGATAGGAAGACCAGACATCGTTCTGGATGTAGCCCCAGAATGTGATCCCTTTCACGCCGGGATTGCTCCAGAGGATAGGGAAGTAGGTCTTGTACTCTGCAACCTGATTGGAATCGACCGGCTCATCGACATCGAATTCCGTGATATAGACGGGAAGTCCCGTGGCGGTCAGCTGGCTGAGGTTATTCCTGATGTCTGTGAGACTGTACACATAACCACCTGTCCCGATGTGACTCCTGAATTCGAAGTAATGCCCCTGGACGCCGATACCGTCGATAAGGCCGCGGTTCTTGAGAAGATTAATAATTGTCAGGTAGGTTGCTGTCGTGGACGCGCTTCCCAGAAGGTTGTACTCGTTGAGGAGCAACTTTACACCGGGCGCACAGTACGTTCGTGCAAGCTGGAAAGAAGTGATAACCCAGTCCCACCCTGTAGATCCGCTCCCTCCGAGTGCGGCAGCGTAAGGAGGGGGGGCGTGAATCGGTTCGTTGACGACGTCGACAAAGTCCATCTTCGGGTACCGCTGCCCCACGCGCTTGATCCAGTCTTCCACTGCAGCCCGTTGGCTGGCGGTGTCGAGCCCGCTGATCCAGCCCGGCTGTTGATTACCCCAAACAAGGTTATGATGTTTGTAGATCAGGCCAAGGTATACTGCATAGTTGTAGATCGCATCAAGGTTCGTCCAATTGTATTGTCCCTGCGTGTAGCTCACGGACCCCCACTTGCCGTCGTTCCCCGGCGTCACTTGATTCCAGTACTGATAGAAATTTCTCCATGGTGGGGAACTCGTACCCGCCCCGAGGAACCTGTCTTTGTCGGACGATAGGGGTTGTGCGGAGGCTGCATGGAACTGCATTGCAAACAGCATCAGGGAAATCAGGGCAGTTTGTGTCGATCGCCGCAGTGTGCGCCAGGGCAATCGACAGTGGCCGCCGCGATTATGCATCAGGTGAAGGGGATGCGTATCGACGTGCTGAATCATCTGATCGATCTCAATTGATGCTCTAAAAGCATAACGTGAATCTACGGACAAAAACAAAACGGCCCGCCCGTTGTGCACGGACGGGCCGCTTCTGAAACACTGCGTTGTTACTTCATGTACAACAGCTTCGATACTGCAGTGAACTTGCCCGAACCGTCCTGGTTCAGAGCTTCAATACGGCAGAGATACGTGCCGCTGCTCAGTCCTGCCGGATTCCATTGCACCGAGTAAGCACTTGGTGACTGGACTCCGTCGACGAGCTGCGATACCATGCGGCCGAGTACGTCATAGATGCGGATTGTGACATACGCCGGTTTCGCAACGTCGTAGCGAATCGTCGTGGAAGGATTGAACGGGTTCGGATAGTTCTGATGGAGCGTGAAGCTCATCGGAACTGAACCACCGAGTTCCTGCACAGCCGTTGTTCCCATCAGTGCTGACGTGATCGGCACAGTGGCGACATCCACGTAATCGACCTTCACATCGGTCAGGTTCATGGCTGTTGTCGGCTGGCCACCCGCAATCGCGAAGTTGACGCTATTGAACTTTGTAGCCGCCAACGGACTCTGCGTGTCAATCAGCTTTCCGGTGATGGAATAACTGTTGTCCGACTTTGCCAGCTTCCATCGGACATCGTTGCCGCCAGTGGCTAAGGCTGCAACCGATATCGTGAAGTTATAGGTTCCTGCGCCGGCGACTGCATTTGCAGGAGTCTGGACGTCCTTGCCGAGAGCGTAGTTCCACGTCATCTGTGTGGGACCGGCGGCCGGATAGTCGTTCTGGAGCCACGCTCCATTCACGACACCACCCGAACTTGCTGTTGTGTTCAGTCCCGGCCAGCTTGCCAGACCATTTGTTCCACTCGGCGGGATGAAAAGATACCCGGATGTGTAGGTCTCAAGTCCATCCCATCGTGTGGAATCCGGAAGTGTAGCCTTCGAAGAATCAAGAATCACTTTTCCTGCCAGGTCGCTATAGAACGTGCCGAAGCGGAAAGAGTTGGGTGCTGTGAAGCCGCCACCCGCAAAAACCACCTTTCCCGTGAGAACCAGGGCTTTGGCGGTGGTGGGGATCACTGGGTCAAATCCGCCGCGGAGCGCCGCCCATTTCCCGTTCGGAGCCGAACCACCGATGCCCGCGTTGCCGATGAGTCCTGCGGGATCCGGAATGTAACTCCATCCGTACATACGGCCACCAATGATGCCCCACTTGTCGACATAATAAGCGACCCATGGGGGAGTGGGTACCGTGATCGGTGTCCCGAGGTCTATTTTAACGTTTCGGATGTTGACCCGTTTGCATGTTGCATCCAGGTCGTTGTTGCAGCCAAAGGCGATAGCGTTAAACTTCGTCGTCACTGTTGAAGAGTCGACGAACGAACCGCCCCACCAGTAGTAGTTATTTGTGCCTGCTGCATGCTGCTGGATGAAGTACCAGCGCACTTCGGTTCTGCCGCCGCCGATTGGTTGAACGGAGATTGCCCAATCATACACAGCCGCAGGAGCAGACTGATTGTGAGGGACCTGGAGGACGGTTGAAAATGGTCCGCCATTGTTTGTGTTGGTGCTGTTCCAGGCTCCCGAGTTATTGATGACCCACTCAGTTCCCTGAGTTCCAGTCGGCCATGCATTGTATGTGTTGGATATCGTTCCGCCGCCGGACACCGGAGTGAACTCGTATCCCCAGCAATTCTTGCCGGCCCATGATGCGGTTGTCTTGTTCTGGTTCGAGAGCACCAAGCTATCTTCATAGAATAAAGCGTAGCGAAGCCAGGTATAAGGACTATTCGTCGCACCGCCGCCGACAAACTCAAACGTGCCGGTAACGACCATTGCTTTTGTGGAAGTCGGCGAAATGTTCTGGCCAAAACCACCCAGGATGGTTGCCCATCCCGTCGGAGCAGCGGTGGATCCCATCGCGCCGTCGCCGATCAGGTATGTTGAGTCGTTCAGTATTGGCCAAGCATTTCCTCGGCCGTTTGGACTACTGCCCCAAGCAGAAGGGTAAACTGGCTGGAATGGTGCTTCCGGCACAGTGATCGGTGAGCCGAGAGCTACTTTGACATTGGCCAGGTTGACCTGCTTACATGTTGCATCCACGTCATTGTTACAGGCAAAGCCGATGGCGTTGAACTTCGTCGTGACCTTTGATGAGTCAATGAACGAACCGCCCCACCAGTAGTAGTTCGTGCTGCCGGCGGTGTGCTGCTGGACAAAATACCAGCGCACTTCATTGTAACCATTGCTCTGCGGTTGTACTGAAATCGCCCAATCATACACAGCCGCGGGTGCAGACTGATGATACGGGGCCTGCAGAATGGTCGAGTAAGGTCCGCCGTTGTTTGTGTTGGTGCTGTTCCAGGCTCCCGAGTTATTGATGACCCACTCGGTTCCCTGGTTGCCGGTCGGCCAGGAATTGTAGGTGTTGGAAATTGTCCCGCCGCCAGACACCGGGGTGAACTCATATCCCCAGCAGTTCTTGCCGGTCCAGGCTGCAGTTGTTGTATTCGCATTCGAAAGCACAATGCTGTCCTGGTAGAACAAAGCATAGCGAAGCCAGGTGTAAGGATTATTTGTCGCACCCCCGCCGACAAATTCAAAGGTCCCGGTGGCAACCAGGGCCTGAGTGGTGGTCGGTGAAACGGTAGTAAATCCACCCATGATGGTTGCCCAGCCCGTCGGGGCTGCACTTGCACCCATGCTGCCGGTTCCGGCTGTTGTCGATGCCGTATTCAGAATGGGCCAAGCGTTGCCGCGAGCTGTCGAACCCCACTGGGTGACAGTCTGCGCCTGGACAGCACTTCCCATGACGACGAGAAATACTGCCGCAAGAACGATGAACGTGAATACTGCTTTCTTCATAGTAATTCAGCTCCTTTCAAGAGATTTGTACGGAACACTGAATTTGTAACGGTGAGATTGATATACGAGCAAATTCGATTCTACTCTCCTTTCCTCCGGGATGCCTCCTTTCGTCCATGTTTTCAATTTGGTGTTGTGATTGTCCGCAATTTTGCCTGTGCTCTCCTGGAACAGGAAAACATATTCCCGATCCAGGAGGGGCACAAGCTTGACAGCCGTTATTTCACCAAGACAAGTTTCTTCGATAGGCTCACATCGCCAGATTCCAGGCGATAGAAATAAACACCGCTCGTCAGGCTGGAGCCATCGAACGTCGCGACATAATTGCCCGGCTGTTGGATGCCGTCAAACAACGTCAGGACTTCCTGACCAAGAAGATTGAACACCTTCAGGGAGACGTGGGTGCCAATCGGTACAGAGTATTCGATGTGCGTTGTCGGATTGAACGGATTGGGATAATTCTGGCTGAGCTTGAATTCTCCCGGCAGGGAACCGCCCGTGTTCTCGACAGCAGAAGCAAGAGGATCTTTCCCGCTTGATAGCCACGAATTGATTCTTGAATACTCTGCTGTGGTCTGAGCCGCCCACTGAGTGTACTTCGCAGGCCACCAGTGATACAGATCGCCAAGCGGGTATCCGCCCATGGCGTGCGTTTGCATCGGGACATTTGTGTACGCCAGGTTTTCGGCGAGCGGCCATACCTGGTTGTAGCCCTGGAACGGATGCCACTCCCACGGAATGTCGGCGTTGTTGTTCCATTTGTTGTAGAGAAACGTCTTGAGCGAATCCTTGTTGATCGGCGGATAGATGAAATTCGGGGCCAGGCTATCGAGATTGACCCTGTTGATGGTTGGCCACACTTTCTTTCCCTGATACGTTGAATCGAAGAACGCAAGGGTGAGCCCGTTGAACGCGGGCATGGGAAGCGGTATATCTGTATCGAGCCTGTTTCGATGCTTGTCGATGCTGTACGGGTTGCCGTTGGGACCGTATCCCATCCAGTCGCTGAGCCATTGCTCGATGAAATAGTTGTTGTTCGCGAACAACACCTGACGATCCTTCTCCTTCCATGGGACCGTGAATCCGAATCCGTTCCCCAGCGATGCACTGGTGTCGATGGGCGTGATGGAAATTGTCCCGCCGCTGTATCCGCCGGCGGACGGAATATAGCCGTATGCGAATGTGTTAATAAAGAGCGAGTTAGTGACGTACATGTGGTACCACCATCCCGACTCCAGAGTAAACATGACAACGTTGTAGAACGTGCAGTGGTTAAACAGGACATTATCGCAGTAGCAGTTGCCTTCCTGCATCAGCACGTAGCCTATGTTGGCAAAGGTGCAGTTTTCAAAGGAGATACTGTCGGCGTGCAATCCCTGGGCAAGATACGGGTAGGAGACGGCCCGGCTGTAGTACCTGAAATGGTTGTCGGTGCAGTTTCTGAAATAGCAGTTTTTGAAGAACCCTTTGAAGTGAGTGGCAAACGGCTGCACGGCCCCGCTGGAAGCCTGCTGCACATAATCGAACATGACGTTGGTGAACTCACAGCGTCCGCCCGACACAGTGGCCGAGTCGCCCACGCGGATCGTCGACGTGTACCGTGTGCCGTCGAGACTGGCCCAAAGCAACCACAAGTTTGTCATCCTCACGGTTCCGGCGATATCAAACATGTATGTCTTGCTGGGAGCGGTGCTGGCGGTCCAGCAGATCATCGGCGGGGCAGTTGCCTGTGTGGTCCCGGGAGGGTCGGCTGTAATTTCGAGCGTCTGTCCGGGAGGAGTCGTGATCGTCCCCGTCAACACGTAGGTGCCGTAGGGTTTCAATTTGAAAACGGTGGTCGACAGTTTGCCGGCCGTGATGGCCGCAGACACCGCGTCGTTCAGCGTTCCTTCCTTGCCGGTAGTCCAATAATCATCCACAGTGACGGTCGTCTTTTGTGCGTACGAGGTAACGCACAAGGCCGCCACGAGGAACATCGTAGTCAAGATCTGTTTCATTGAATTTCCTCCAGGTTAGTTTTTTGGAGAATTGATTATTTGGTAGTTCCTATTCTGTATCGCAGGCCAACGTTGGCCGTAAAGCCGTAGTTTTGTTCGTTTGTGAAGCCACCGATTGATTGCTGTGCTGAAGTGTTGTTCTCACCATTCAGATTGTTCATATCCAGGTACACTTCGATGCCAAACCACGGAAGTACCTGTCTGACGGAAGCATCCATCCTGAAGTAGTCTCTCGTGAAGCCATCCTGCTCGTGGTAGTTGCCAACGCCGCTGACCGCGTTACCCTGGAAGAGGAACGACAAGCGGGCAGAGAAGTCTTTATAGTCATAGCCGACATAACCATTCGCGATATCGTTCGGCTGGTTGATCAGCCGGCCAGTGCGCGAGCTGTCGACAACTTCCGTCACCGATTGGCGGGGGCCGATAATGCGCGTGACGGGGTTTCTGAACGGGTACCTGGCGTTCGAAGACATCTTTGTATAGTTAATGCCGAGCGTTACTCCGTTGAACGGAGCCGGCAAATACCAGAACCTCGTCTGGAGATCGATTTCAACCCCTCTCACATATGCAATGAACGGGGAGTTGATGTACGTGAGCAGGTTTGCTCCCTTGACAGGAATCGATCCATCGATGTTGAAATCGTTGACGGTCTTGATACCCAACGGTCCTGTGGCATAGAGCGGGTAGTTTGTGGAATACGTAAAATCCTTGATCTCTTTGTAAAAGCCCCCCACGGAGAAGAGCCCAAGTTCGTTTGTGTGGAACGTGAAGATGAGATCTGAGTTGAAAGCGTGAGCAGGTCTCAGGTCGGGATTGCCGGCGACAACCGCTCCGTTGCCGTACGAGATGACAAAGTGCGGTGAAAGCGCCTGGTAATCAGGACGTGCCAACGTCTGAGTGTAGGCTGCACGAACGTCAAACCAATCGGTTGCTCCGTACTTTGCCTGAACCATCGGTAGCCAGAACTTGTTTTCCGGCTTTGCCTCCACGGAGTAGGCGAGCTGGTGAGCGGGGTCCCTGCCATCTTTCAGATTCCAGGCATCATACACAGAGCTCAGATTTTCGTAACGGATACCGCCGACGAGCATCAGGTCGCCATAGTTGAGCTCGGACATGCCGTAACCGGCCGCGTAATTCTCAACGTACTGATACGTGTTCGGCAGGGTCTGGTACAAGCTGTAAAACCATCCTCCGGGCTGTGATGCAGGCGCGTTATTCGCACTGTAGGTCGGATCTGCGGCTATGAAATCTATCATGCTGCTCAGCAAGCTTGCGTCGGCGGCCCAGATGATTCTGCCATAGCGATCGCCGAGGAAACTCTTCAGGATGTCGCTGTTCGTGGTTGTGAAACTGGTTGATGGGAAGATGTTCAAACCACTATTGAAAATCAAACCAGGAAAGGCTGATCGGAGACCGCTCGATATCGCCACCTGGACTGGCGTTGTTCCGGCGACGGTTGCATAAGGAGTCGTCTGAGCATTGTTGTGCTGGGTGTGGATGTAGTTACCCCCCATCTTGAAATAGCCAACGACGTCGCTGGTCACCTTGAAGGGGATCTTCAAGTCTCCTTTGTACGTCTGTCCGTTTTCCTTGTAGTCCGAGCTGAACCGGGTCAGCGTATTCAGGAAGACGTTGTCCGTGCCACCGTAGGAGATCAGATTTGTCAGGTTCTCAGGCAGCGTGTTCTTTGTAGAAATCCCGACGCCACGCGTTTGATAAAACTCTGCTTGAGGTGCAGCGGGCAGATTGTTCCGCGAGTAGTTGTCCGAAGCTTTCAGGTCGATCGAAGCGAACCCGAGATCGTATGCGAAATCCAGCGCCGTGCTTGCAAGATCAACGGTGTTCTTTCCTTCCTGATATCTGAACAGGAGGTCTTGTGAAATGTAGTTATAGATGGTCCGATAGTCCGTGTAATCTGATCTCAGCCGGCTGAACATGTTGACGAGTTTGAGAGAACCGGAGGGGAGACGATAGTCGGCAATCACGTTTGCGCCATAGCGGTTCCTTGTCTCGAAGTGACGCTGGAGCTGCACATTGTTGACCCGCACTGGAAGATAGCCGCTCGTTGAATCAGCCACAGACGACATGATGTCGTATCCGGCGTTCATGTTGTCCGCACTTCGGTCATAGCTTTCCACGTTGCCGAGGAGATAGAGGCCGAATGCGTCGTCGAAGAATCGTGAGCTTACCGATCCAACGGCCCTGTAGTTGCTGTACTTGTTGCTTTTCTGAGTATAGCCCTCCTGGAAGAGAAGGTCGGAATGCACCTCCGACGGAGCCTCCCTCAATTCCATGTTCACGACACCACCGATGGCATTCGCGTTCATGTCTGGCGTCAGGGATTTGTACACCGAAATCGACTTGATCATATACGGAGACATCATCGAAAGATCTACGCTTCTATCGTTGCTGACCTCCCCTGCAGTTCCACCCTGTGATGTTATTCCGATCTGGGTGCTCCCGGTCGATGCGAGAGAGATACCGCCAATGGTGATTTGGTTGTATTTCGGAGCCAGGCCACGAATGACAATCTTGTTCGCTTCCCCGGAACTCGTCAGCGTCGAGATACCCGGCAATCTGCTAATAGCCTGTGCCGCGTTGAAGTCGGGCAGCTCCTGGATGCGGGCTTCCGAAACAACGCTCACGATCTTGTCGGATGTCAGCTGCTGGTTGATTGCCTGCATCTGCCCCTGTGCCTGTCCTGTGACGAC
>DATJQB010000126.1:0-4790 GCA_035506075.1 Bacteroidota bacterium
CTTAAGCCCACACTCCACATGAGGCCCTTGCCTCGGCCCCATAATCAGCGTGCAACCTTATGACGAAATCAATTCAGGACGAAATCCAGGCGATGGTTGACCGCGAAACTTTTGCATGGGATTCACAGGATGCTGAGACACTTGTGTCCCTATTTCACCCCGACATGGTCTGGCCATGGCCCAAGGACTCACGCGCTCACGATCCGCTTGAGTGGGTCTGTCCGATGGGACGTTTCAATAGGGAGCGATGGAAGAAGTCCTGGCAGTCTCTCTTTGACACCCACGCCCTTGTTCGCAACAACCGAAAAACGCTGAAGATCACAGTAACCGAAGAAGGCGACGGCGCGTACGCGGTCGTCGATGTTGATACTCTTTGGCGCAATCGGGAATCCGGACAGGACTTTCATTGGCGCGGACGAGCGTGCAAGGTCTATACCAGGATCGGTGCCGACTGGAAATTGATCTCTCACATAGGATTGCTTGAGTACGAAAGTTGACTTCGGCTGCGCCGGCCGCTGACAAACAGCAACCCGGTCCGCAAGAACAATGGCGGACAAGCTCGCGGGACGGCGGTTTGCCTCAACGTTGGGTGCGACGCCCGGCCGCACGAATCTTGTTGTGCGAGGAATCCATTGTTCTCTCATGCAACGACGTCTACTCCGTGGGGGTGATCGAATGTATAAGATGATCGTCGCATTCATTGTCCTTGTGACCGCCAAGGGATGTGAGCAGCATATCACGTCAAACTCTCCGACAGTGGAATGGAATCTTGTCGGTACCGTCGGACCCGGGTACTACTCGGCCGCAAGCTTCGTGGACCGCACCCATGGCTGGGTCGTAGGCGACTCGGGTCGGATCTTCTCCAGCAGCGACGGCGGCTCATCCTGGAATGCGCAGCAGAGTGGCGTCAAGAGCTTCCTGCATTGTGTCGGCTTCACGAGTCTTTCCCACGGCTGCATCGGAGGAGGAGACAACTCGATCGGTCTGACAACCAACGGCGGTGGCTCATGGACCTGGTCGCATCCTCCGGGCGAATCGCGCAGAACCTTCATGGGAGTTTCCTTCGTCGGGGACAACGCGGGATGGATCGTAGACAATTTCGGCGGAATCCTGCACACCGAGGATGGAGGAAGTACCTGGACGGCACAGCCCTCCGGCGTCACCACCGCGGTGACGTCCATCCAGTTTCTCGATGGCCAACAGGGTTGGGCCACGGGTGTTTCGCGGCGCGTCTTGCACACGACAGACGGTGGAACATCCTGGACGGTCATCAATCTCGACTCGCTCAATTATGGAGCAACCGCGGTCTTCGATAGGATCCTCTTTGTCAACAGCTCCATCGGATGGATCGCCCTCAACACAGGGGCCAGCAGTATCATGTCCCATCCGAATCCCATGGTCGCCACTTCCGACGGCGGCAAAACCTGGCAGCTGCAGGCAACGCCCGAAGGCAATCTCGTGAGCGCCCTGGCCTTTCCCAACGCCTCTGTCGGGTGGGCAGCCGCCCAGGACGGAATCCTCTCTACAGCCGACGGCGGCAATAATTGGACCTGGCAAGTCAAGCTCCCCGGCGCTATTTTTGTCGACATGTGTTTGGTTGGCCAATCCCGCTGTTGGGCCCTGAACTGGACGGGCAAAGTCTATCGGGCCGAATTACAATGAAGGACTCCGAGCGCCTTCGGATCATCACTGCATGCAGCCTCAATGTCGGGTAACTGTGCTGCGGCGAGCCGAATCAGATACCTGCTTCGTATTTCCCGAAGAGAATTCGAAACTGCGGACGTTTCATATGGACAACGTTATTCTGCGGTTTGCCTTAACTGCCATCGCATTGTGGATACTCCCGGCGATTTCTTCCGGGCAATGGATCCAAACGAATGGTCCTTGCGTTGGCGACGTGCGTTCTCTTGCTGTCACCGGCACAACGATGTATGCCGGTACAAATAATGGCGTATTTCATTCGACCGATGCTGGAGCGACATGGAGCCGCATGAGTGATGGCTTGGCCAACGTCGACAATAGCTATATCACATGTCTTGCCGTCTCGGGCACGAAGCTCTTTGCTGCTCGTGACGATAGTATTTATCTCTCCACGAATAGCGGAATGCGCTGGGCACGGATAGGTACTTCTTTGCAGCTATCCCTGTACATCAGTTGCGTCGGTGCCTTTCCGAACGGGACGGGTGGCACGGATTTGTTTGTGGGAACGTACGACAGCCTCGTTCTCTCGACCGACGACGGTGCGAACTGGAAATCGGCGAGTGCAGGTCTTCCACCAGCCTGGGTCGTTTCTCTTGCCGTCGCTCCCGATGGAGAAGGAGGCACAAATCTCTTTGCGGGAACAACTAGCGGGGTCTATCGTTCAACCGATAATGGGGCAAGCTGGACAGGAACGAGTGCCGGTTTGCCAACCGATCTAGCTCGATGGATCACTGCTCTGGTCGTCTCTCCCAATGGGACAGGTGGAGCAAATATCTTTGTAGGAACGCAACAGGGTGTCTATCGGTCGACTGACGATGGCGCAAGCTGGGTGGCGACGAGCGGCGGTTTGCCGAACTGCTATGACTGCATCATCACTTGTCTTCTTCTTTCCCCGAATGGCACCGGGGGTATGAATCTGTTCGCGGGGACAAACAGCGGTGGGGTCTTTCTCTCGACCAACAACGGGACCACCTGGAGAGTGACGAGCTCCGGCTTGTCGAACCCCTATGTTGCGTGTCTCGCTGCTTCCGCCAATGGAACAGGAGGAGCAACGGTTGTTGCCGGCACCTATGACGGCCTCTACCGTTCGACGGACAATGGGACTCGTTGGGAGGATGCGAATGCAGGTCTGACAGACACGCACATCACTTCGTTCGCTGTCGCAAACATACATCTCTTTGCAGGAACTGATCGCTACGGCGTCTATCGTTCGACCAACAATGGGACGACATGGGAACCGGTGAAAACAGGTTTTCCCAATGACTATGTCACATGCCTTGCTGTGATATCCAACGGGGCGGGGGACACGATTCTCTTTGCCGGGACTGACCATAACGGGCTCGTTGTTTCAGGGAACAACGGGTCAACGTGGGCGCCCGACACGGGTTTGGCGAATCTCTACGTCAATGCGCTCGCCGCATCCGATACGAATCTCTTTGCGGGTCATTATGGCGATGTTTCTCGGTCGACAGACAACGGGAGAACCTGGACTCACGCGGGTGCTGGATTGCCACGCTATGCAGTCACCTGTTTCGCAGGATCGGGCAGAAATCTCATCGCGGGAATGTATGGCGGCGGTGTCTTTGTTTCAACGGACGACGGGAGGAGCTGGACCAACGCAGGTACGAGCTTGTCGAACGTTGGAGTCTCTTCTTTTGCCGTTGTTGGCACAAGCCTCTTTGCGGGGACATATAACACCTTGAGTCTTCCGTCAAGGATCGGCACAATTCACGGAAGGTCGAACAGTGACGCGTCGACTCCCCATCTCTCGCCCAATCGGGTATCGGCGGCGCAACCCAACGCCGACGCCGGTACCGCCGGTGTCTATCGCTCGACGGACAGTGGCGCAACCTGGTCACCGGCGGACCACGGATTGCCGGATGCTGACGTCACAAGTCTCGCCATTTCGGGCTCGAATCTTTTTGCCGGAACCGGGCGCGGCATTTATCGTTCGGCAGACAGTGGAACCACCTGGACATCAGTCAGTGCCGGTTTGACAGACACATACATCACAAGACTCGCCATCGCGGGCACGAACCTGATCGCAGGGACCTCTGGCGCCAGTGTCTGGAGACGTCCGCTGTCTGAGATGCTCACAGGCATCGACGGCGGAGGTCCATTGCCTGAGACATTCTCGCTTCTTCAAAACTACCCTAATCCCTTCAACCCGACCACCACCATCCGATTTACTGTCGGGGGGAGCAGGGAGCGTGGTTCAGCGACGAGTGAAGTGCGGTTGAGCGTGTTTGATCTTCTTGGTCGAGAGGTCGCGGTTCTGGTGAACGAGTTCAAGGCGCCGGGCAGCTATGAGGTAGGGTTTGACGCTTCAGGAATCTCGAGTGGTGTGTATTTCTGTCGTTTGACGGGAGGGGGATTTTCAACTGTTCGTAAAATGGTGTTGCTCAAATAATGCCATTGCGCTCGCCCATCCTCTCGGGCATCACAGAAGCATCGTTGTCACGGCTGTTCGCGGCTGATTTCAACGCACCATGGGAGGTGCTTCCGGTGCGAGGGAGTAACGCCGCTTTGGAGAAAATCGCTCTCGAGGGGCGTCTGGCGGCGGGGATGCAGTGTGCCGCGTTACAATGAAGTACGGACACCGGGGCCCTGGCCCCTCCCTGTCCCCGCCCTGGCCCTGCCCTGTCCCGGGCCTGGGGCCAATCTCTTCACCAAATCGATGGTCCATAGTCGATTGACACTGGTCAGTAGTCAACGTAAAGCCCTGGGAAAAAAGATCAATGGACAATCGATCATCGATCTTCTTTCCCAGCGCTCTGCATCGACGATTGACCAGCGACTATTGACCATGGACTATCGGTTCTTGTGTCTGGCCCGGGCCTGGCCCCGGTCCCACCCACTTCCTACAACCAGTAACTTCAGTCAAGGAGCCTCTTCATGAAATACGTAGACGGATATGTTTTCGCTGTTCCCAAGAAGAACCTCAAGGCCTATACTCGCATGGCCCGGAAAGGAGAGAAACTCTGGCGCAAGCACGGCGCTCTCGATTACAAAGAGTGTATTGGCGATGATCTCAAGCCGAAATGGGGCGCACTCTTTCCACGGATGACGAGGCTCAAGCGCGGCGAAAC
>DATJQB010000127.1:0-5081 GCA_035506075.1 Bacteroidota bacterium
GCCTGGTATGATGGTGAGTTCGCCGGGAAGGCGATCGCCGATGTGTTATTCGGTGATGTCAACCCCGGCGGGAAACTCCCGGAAACCTTCTATGCGTCCACAAAGCAGTTGCCGCCGATGTCCGACTACGATCTGATCAATCATCCCCGGACATACATGTACGTCGACCAGCCTGTCCTCTATCCTTTCGGGTACGGGCTTTCGTACACACAATTCGCTTACAGCGACCTTCTCCTGACTCCCGGCACAATCAAGAGCGACGGTGAAGTGGAGATTCGCTTCACCGTGCAGAATACGGGCGCGCTGAAGGGGGATGAAGTGGCCCAGGTGTATGCGCATGCGGTCGATGCCACGCTCAAGGTTCCGATCAATCAACTGAAGCGGTTCCAGCGAGTGACTCTCGCTCCGGGGGAGAAGAAGACGCTCACATTCACGGTGCCTGCATCGGAATTCTCCTTCTATAGTACCAGGACGAACAAAATGAACGTCGAACCCGGACGCTGGGAGGTTCAGGTTGGCAGTTCGTCGAAGGATATTCGTTTGAAAGGCACGATTACCCTTGAGTAATTTCGCGAGCTGATCACCGTGCCTAAAGTAAAGTGAAGAGAGCTTCGGCCTCACGGGCCACATCATCGCGTAGTGTCGCAGGGGGGCTGAAATATTTGGTTTCGATATGCGTGCAAAAGAATTGCGTGGTCACTGCTTCGCAAAGTCGAGATGCTCAAGCAAAGAAAATGTACTCTGTGCTCTGGTCGACAACATGAAAAGCATGCCATGAAAACCATGAAACGAATTCCTATTGCTGTCCTTCTCATGATTCTTCTTACGCGACCGATATTCGGACAAACAGCGATTCCACCCGCAGTGGGGGACGGCAGCGCTGCGAATCCCTATCAAATCGCGACGCTGGAGAATCTCTATTGGATTGTCTCCACTCCGGGGAACATGAACTACTACTTCATTCAGACTGCCGATATCAACGCGTCTCAGACTTCAAGTTGGAGCGATTCAATGGGCCAAGGTTGGCCCTCCATTGGCGTCTACGGATCACCTTATAGAGGCCGCTACGACGGCATGTTCCACACCATAGACAGTCTGTTCATCAATCGTCCCAACTATGACGAAACCGGACTTTTTGGAACGATAGCAGGGGAAGTTCGGAATTTGGGCTTGACTCACGTGAATATTCGTGGAGGTCGTTATGCGGGTGGCCTCGCAGGAGGGACCCAGGGTCTTGTTCAGAAGTGCTTTTCCACGGGTTACGTCAATGGCCAGACCGCCGGAGGTTTGCTTGGCTTTTCTGGCCCATGGCCCGTCAGCAACTGCTACTCAACAGCGACGGTAGAAGCGAGCGGTACTGCCGGTGGAATCGTTGGTCAAAACCTGGGGTGTGAAGTGATTGACAGCTACGCTGCGGGACGAGTAAACGGGGCTGTCAAAGCGGGTGGTCTGATCGGAGATGAAATTGCTGGTTCTTTCGTTGTCGTCTACAATTCCTTTTGGGATTTGGATTCGTCAGGCCAGTCAAACAGTGCGGGTGGTAAAGGCAAGTCAACACTGCAAATGAAAAGCGGATCGCTCTATGTCGATGCCTGCTGGGATTCTGCAGTCTGGGCCATAGATCCAGATTTCAATGGCGGATATCCATATTTCTCATGGCAGAGATCGGATGGAACCCCTCTGCCAGGTGGACATGTGAGTGCACCCGCATTCGGTGACGGATCGTCGTCAAATCCTTATCAGATGGCAACCCTGGAGAATCTGAATTGGCTGGCATCAAATCCCAGCGTGTGGGGCTCCTACTTCCTTCAAATTGCGGATATTGACGCTTCAAGAACAAGAGGGTACAGCGAGGGAGAAGGCTGGATGCCTGTTGGTGGCCCGACGGGGTTTCATGGCACATATCACGGCAACGGTCATATTATTGATAGTCTGTACATCAATCGGCCGGAATTCAGTGAGCAGGGGCTCTTCGGCGCGGCTCAGTCTTTCAAAATAGACAGTCTGGGAGTCACGAATGTCGACGTTACCGGAAAGACCTACATTGGCGGGGTGGTAGGTCATGCCTACACGCCCAGCTCCGTCGGGCATTGCTATTCGACGGGGAAAGTTGATGGAACGGGTGATGACGTAGGTGGCCTCATCGGTGATATCTATAACCACGTAATCGTGACGAATTGCTACTCGAGAGCGAGCATCCAAGGAGTGAGCAACGTCGGAGGTTTGATTGGTATGGCGAGCTACTATTCAAGTATTGATCGCAGCTATTCTGCAGGCGCCGTGTCGGGGAGCAGTGCCGGAGGACTATTGGGAAGAAATCATATCGACGATCCTATTCCAGCATCGTGCTTTTGGGACATCGAGACTTCCGGTCAAACGTGGAGCGCCGGGGGGACGGGAAGGACATTGATGGAGATGAAGACCGCTGGTACGTTCTCCGGGGTGGGTTGGAGTAGTGCGTATTGGGACATCGATTCCACCATCAACGACGGCTACCCATATTTGTCCTGGCAGAATCCAAATGGTACGCCATTGCCTCTTTTGCCAGGGTTTATCATCTCTGCATCGAGTGTCAGCTTTGGGATTATCCCCCTTGGGTCATCCAGCGAAGATAGTGTTCTTGTTTCCAACCCTGGCACGGATACGCTGCGTGTGACGGGGATTAGTTCCACCAACCAGATCTTCGAAGCCTCTCCGTCGTCCATGGCGCTCGCGCCGTCGGGAAGTGCACACATCTATATCAGCTTTTCAGCCCAGGATACGACGCTGGAAAAAGGCTTCATCGTTCTGACTCACAATGCATCGCTTGTGATGGACAGTCTCGCGGTTAGCGGTCAAGGGGCCAATCCGACAGCCGTGAAGAAAGAACTCGGTGCGCCGACCGAGTTTGCCCTTCATCAGAATTATCCGAATCCGTTCAATCCATCCACGGTTGTTGAGTATGCAATTCCGCAAACGGTCTTTGTCTCGATACGTGTCTTCGATGTCTTGGGGCAATCTGTGGCTCAGCTCGAAAGTGGCGTCAAGCGGCCCGGGCGGTACTCGGTGCGATTCGATGGATCGCATTTGGCAAGTGGATTGTATCTCTGTTCGATCGATGCAGGCAGTTTTCATCAAGTCAGAAAAATGTTGTTGGTGAAATGACGGCAAATCGCTGTCGCTATATTCATTCGCAAAAAGAGGGATTCTATGAGCGAGACTGAGATCGAGAAATCACATAACCTCAACACGTCACGCAGAGATTTCATCAGAAAAGTCGGTACCGCCGCCGCGGGACTACTCGTTGTCCCGTACCTGAAACCATCGGGGGTTTTTGCCTACAACCATCTGCAGGGTTCTTCGTTTCTCGCGACGGTTGGGATCTGCAACACGACAGGCACGCCCGCGGATACCTATGTCTATGACGATGCTACCGGGGGGGTCAAGCAAAAGGTGAAGTATATCCTCGACCTCCTGGATCAAAATCAAACAGGTGGGGTGTCGGCGCTGTTCAGCAAAGGGAAAAAGGTTGCGATCAAGATCAACATGACAGGAGGATCGGGGACCGCCGCCGGCTTGCACGGATACACCATCACTGAAGCGATGTGGACGCATCCGGCAGTGATCCAGGCGGTCGGGCAGTACATCATCGATGCCGGCGTCAATCCCTCCGATCTCTACATTGTGGATTCCTTCTGGGACACGAACTGGCAGAACGCCGGCTCGACGGCTCCGTTCGGGTCAAACGACGCGTTCGGCTATCGCGCGGCTCAGCTTGCCCTGGGTTGCAACGTGGTGGACCTCAATGACACCACCCCGGCGAACATCGTGGCCGCATCGACGGGGAGCAACTACTTCAACTTCGCCTCGCTCACCATGAACAAGATCCTGCAGAGCGTGGATGTCTATGTCTCGATCCCGAAGTTGAAGCACCACTCCGCGGCCGGTCTCACCAGTGCACTGAAAAATCAGGTTGGGATCGTCCCCAAATCCCTCTACACGATAACGAATGACAACGGTCGCCGTGGCGCCATTCATCATGCCACGAGCACGGGGACTGAGTGGACGTATCTGCCAAGGAGCATTTGCGATCTGAATGCTGCGCGTCCGGTCCACCTTGCCGTTATCGACGGCATACAGAATTCGACGGGTGGCGAGGGCGCGTGGTGCCCGAAGTTTGCATTTTGTCAGAAGCATGTGCTCATCGCCGGCTTGGACCCCGTCGCGACCGACAGCATCGGCGCGAAGATCATGGGACTGGATCCCGAAGCCGCCACGTTCCCCCTGCCGGCAGCCATGACGGACGGGAGCGCAACATCGTCGACCACCGACAACCATCTCTACCTTCTCAACGCGAAGGGGGTCGGCACGAATCAACTGAGCCAGATCCAGGTTGTCGGCGACGGAGCATCGATGGTGACGGCGGTGAGCAGACAGGTGACATCGCAACAGCCCTCGGCATTCCAGCTATACACGAACTACCCGAACCCGTTCAATCCGTCCACGATGATCGCTTTTTCGGTGCCGCACAGCGGCTACGTGACATTGAAAGTGTTCGATATTGCGGGTCGTTCCATCGAAACGTTGATCCAGGGTGAGGTCCCCGCGGGTGAGCACCGCCTGCAGTGGAGTGCGCAAGGGCTGCCGAGCGGAGTCTACTTCTGCCGGATGGAAGCGGGCGGCTTCTCTCACACGATCAAAATGATTTACACGAAGTAGATCTTCCTCATTACCGAGCCTCATCGCTCCTGTGCGTCCATCTCCGGGCGCACGGGAGTCCCGAACTAACTGAAACACTGTTGTGCGTGTGCGCTGCGGGCTTTTGCGAAGCGTGATGCTCCACGGAGAGTGACCGTGGTCGGATTGGCGGCTGCGGCCGTTCCTATGCGTTAACGGTAACGCATTTTTCGCACAAAGCGCGGCGGTTGACCCCGAATAGGAAGGGGAGTGGTGCGCATGCCAGGAATGTCGAATACCATAGGAGAAAGCATGAAACGGGTACTCTTTGTCCTCCTGAGTCTCACCTTCTCAATGACTGTCTCTGCTCAGAAGTTGCCTTTCCAGGATCCGGGCCTCAGCTCGGACGCGAGAGCGAAGGATCT
>DATJQB010000128.1:0-7256 GCA_035506075.1 Bacteroidota bacterium
GGAACCTTGGTAAGAACCTTGGAACATTTTTTTTGAATTCCAGGTACCCCTCGCCAAACTCCTTCTCAAGAAATTCTTCCTCGAGTGAAACGATAAGTGAGTACTGAATCGAGAAATACCCGAGGGCTACCAAGACGAGCCACGGGGTCAAAGCGTTTGACATCACGCCGACGCCGGTATACATCAGGATGTTACCGATGTAGAGAGGGTTGCGGACATATGAAAAAGGTCCGGCGAGCACTACCTCGGGAGCGCCAACACTTCCGGTGACGCGCGTCAGGCTCCCCGCGTAGGCAACTCCCCAGAACCGCATCGATTCACCGATCAGGACCATGATGAATCCCGACGCCAGCGTCACGGGGATCGGGCGCGCAAACAGGATCATCACAAACAGAAATGGAAACGGGGTGTAGCTTCTGTATTGGAACAACGTCTGGCGAATGTCTGACAATTCTCTGCCTTCCAATAACCTTCTGCTTTTTGAACCGCCGGAGAGGAGCACGTTAACGTCTCAGCCCTGCGCGAACACCTCGCGGCGCGCCATCTCCGCCTCACGGCGTTTGCGGATCCGCTTGCGCTGGAGGATGAGACTCATCCTCTCCTGCACATCGCGAAACGATCGGAACTCGTAGTACGAGATATTCTGGTCCTGACAATACCGGATCAGCCGCCCTTTGGCGAACACGATATCGGCAAAGCGCACAGGACACCGGTCCGAGATACCGTCGCCGATATACACAATGACATCATCGTCGCCCGAACGCGTGAGGACATGATTCCGCTTGCAGTTGCCGCACGTCAGGCATTCGGCGTCAGAGTGCGGGAACGAAGGGACCAGTTTCGTGGCTCCATCCTGTCCACTCAGCGTGAGATGATTTGAAAAGAACGGCAGATCTCCCAGGCCGTGCTTTTTCAACAGGCGTTCGACATAGAAATCGAGACCGTCGCTTAACACGACGACAGGAATACTCCGGTGGCGGCAGAACTCTACAAACTCGGCAAATGACGGATCGAGCGAAAACTGGTTGACAAATTTCTCAAGTTCCCCGAGCGGCGCATCGTCGACAGCTGCGCTCTCCCGAATCAGGCACTCACGGGCAGAAATCGATCCGTCCAGCAGCTGTTTTACAATCTCGTTCGCCCTGGGTCCCGCGAACGTCTGGAACAACCTGCTCCCGACATCGTCGTGCGCAATCGTCCCGTCAAAGTCGCTATACACTCTCAGCATCGTCACCCCGGTCTCTCAGCGTACTGGCACCGTTTCGTTGAACCGAACGGAGACGAGCTTCGAGACTCCTTCCTCTTCCATCGTCACGCCGTACATGGCGTTGGTTGCTTCCATCGTTCGCTTGTTGTGCGTGACGACGATGAATTGCGTATTGTCAGAGAACTTGCGCAGGATGCGCGTGAAGCGGTCGATGTTTGAATCGTCCAGCGGTGCATCGACCTCGTCCAGGATACAGAACGGGCTCGGCTTGACAAGATAAATCGCGAAGAGCAGCGCGATGGCCGTCAGCGTTTTCTCGCCGCCGGAGAGCAGGTCGATGGACGTCGGCCGTTTGCCCCGCGGTTTGGCGATAATCTCGATTTTTGCTTCGAGCGGATCGACATCGGGTTCGAGGCGCAGATCGCACTCGTCCCCTTCGTCGAACAATCCCTTGAAGGTGCTTATGAAATTGTCCCGGATCTTGCTGAAGGTTTCGAGGAACTGCCTCTGGGCAGTCGTATTGATCTCCTCGATCGTCGTCATGAGCGTCTGCTCGGACTCTGTCAGGTCCTTTTTCTGCGCGTTGACAAAATCCAGTCGTTCTTTCTCGCTCTTGTACTCATCAAACGCGGCAAAGTTAACAGGTCCCAAAGCGCGGATTTTTTCCTTCAGCTGCCGAACTTCCTCGCGTGCCGCGTGAAAATCGAACGTCTCGTTATCCTCGAACGACTGTAGCTCGAGCTCGAGATCAAACTCCTCCTTCGCCCGCACCCTGAGGTTCTCCGCCTTCATCGTCAGTTCCTGAATCTTGATTTCCAGGTCGTGGGCCGCTTTCAGCGATCCCTCATGTCGGAGTCGTTCGTCCTTAAGCTTCAGCTCAATATCATGCATGTGGCCGCGCTTGGTGCCGACCTCCTTGTCCATCTCCTTCTTCTTGTCACTCAGAGAGGCAAGGTCGGATCGAAACGCTGCAAGCATGTCTTCGGTCGCCGCCATCTCGCTTGTGAGTCGCTCGATTTCCTCGCGGGCTGCCGCAATATCAGCGGTTCGCTGCTCGAACGTCGCGGCGATGGATTGGAGCGTCGAGGCAGCGTGATCGATATCCTGCTGGATGCTCCGTTCCTCGGCCTTCAGGGAGAGAACGGCGACGTTGGCCTCGTTTGCGATGCGGCTGTATTCATTCCACAACGCTTCCATGGTCTCGACTTCGCTGGCAGCAGCGCCTGTCAGGCGCTCGGCTTCGGTCTTCTCCGCTTCGAGGCGCTGGATCGCCGGTGCGAGCGCATTCAGCTCGCTTCGGAGCGACTCAATTTCCTGCCCCAGCCTCTGGGCTTCGACCTGGTTACGCTCGATGATTTCAGCGGCCCGCTTCTTTTCAAATTCCAACTGGGCGATGCGGATTTCGACGTTCGTCATCTCCTGCTCCAGTGCCTTCGCTTCGTCCAGGAGTTGCTTCACATCGATCTTGCCCAGTTCATCCGTCTTGCTTTCAAGCTCCTTCACAAGTCGCTCACGCTGGCGCTCGAGTCCCTGAATCTCTTCAGCCATTTCATCCAGCTGCGAACGACCGCCGATATGTCCGCCTTCATCCTGACGAACGCTTCCCCCGCGCAGCACTCCCTTGTTCGTCACGATTTCACCTTCGAGCGTGACACAGCGAATTCCTTTTTCGCGTCCGACAAGCTGCCGTGCAGCCTCAACGTTTTCGACGACGAGCGTGTCGTCGAGAAGGACGCGGTAGACATCCCTGAAGCGATCATCAGAGTGCACGAGGCCGCCCGCCCATCCCACAACGCCGGGGTCCGACAGCATCGGACGATGATCCATCAACTTCGGCAGACGGTCGAGACAAATGAACGTCGCCTTCCCCTTCTGATTCTTTTTGAGATACTCGATCGCTGCGTACGCATGGTCGACACCTGCGACGATCACGTACCCGGAGGCATCGCCAAGCGCCGCTTCAATGGCGACACGATAGCGCGGATCAACTGCTGCCGCCTCGCCGACGGTCGTTTCGATAATCGACTTCCAATCGCCGCTTGTGATGAGATACCGGGCGCCTTCAGAGTAGCCGTCGAAATTCTCGACAAGCCCCTTGAGGAAATCCATCTTTGCCTGACGCCGGTCGATCGAGCTGCGCATTTCAAAATCACGGTCGCGCAGGGATTCGATCTCCTTTTGGAGTTCGACCTTTCGCTCCTCTTTCTGATGAACGCGGACTTCCGCTTCGGCGTGCTTCCGGCGAAGTTCACGATCTTCAGCTGTGAGGTGCACGACAAGCTCGGAGTTCTTTGATATCTCCTCACGCGAAAGCTGATTTTCCTCTCCCGTGTAGTCGATGCGTCCGCGCAGGTTCTCCGTCCGCGCCCTGACCTGCCCTTCCCTGTTCCTCAGTTCCGAGACTTCGTGGAGCAAGGCGATCACGCGCTCCTGATGCGCCTTCATCTCCGCTTTCTTGGCGTTGAGCTGCTGCTCAAACGTGTCGAGCTCTTCCTTCTTCAGGCGGTACGTTTCTTCCGCTCCGGCGGATTTGGCGCGCACTTCTTCCAGCCGTACGCCGAGGTCGTCCTGTCGCCGGTTCAGCTCTTCTTCCTGCTGTCGAAGCTGGACCTTGTCTTTCTCGTATCGTTCGATATTGACAGCGAGGGATCGGCGGCGTTCATGCGATGTAGCGATTGACTGCTCGGCCTGGTGGACGCGGACCTGCTGTTCGGAATACGCCGTCTGAAGCTCGGCCATCCGGTCCTCGAGCTCCTCCATTTCTTTTCGCAGAACGTCGAGCAGCGTTTCTTCCTGTGACAGTTCGACGTCGATTTTCGATTTTTCCGTGACGGCGACGTTGAGCTGATCCTGGAGCGGTGCAATTTTCGTCACGACGCTTGCATACTCGCGCGCGAGCAGGTTGGTTTCGAGGGTGTGGACAGTCTTTGCGTACTCGTTGTATCGCTCGGCCTTGTGCGCCTGGCGCTCGAGCGAGTTGACAGCCTTCTGGACCTCGCGCACGATGTCGCTCACGCGCGTCAGGTCGTGCTGCACAGCCTCGAGCTTGCGATAGGCCTCCTTGCGTCGGTGCTTGTACTTCGTGACACCAGCTGCCTCTTCGAACAACCGGCGGCGCTCATCGGCGCTGTCGCTGAGGATCGTCTCCACCATCTTCAGCTCGATGACGGAATATGCATCCGACCCCATGCCGGTATCCATGAACAGATCGCGAATATCCTTCAGGCGGCAGAGCGTCTTGTTGAGGAAATACTCGCTTTCACCCGAGCGATAGACGCGGCGGGTGACCACCACCTCCGTATACTCCGACGGGAGTATTCCTTTTGTGTTTTCGATCGTCAGCGAGACTTCGGCAATGCTCAGCGGCTTTCGGTTTTTGGTCCCGTTGAAGATCACATCCTCCATCTTGTCGCTGCGCAGCATGGTCGGACGTTGTTCGCCGAGGGCCCAACGGATGGCGTCCACGACGTTCGTCTTTCCGCAGCCATTCGGTCCGACGATGGCAGTCAGCCCTGCATCGAACGAAAGGTTGATCTTCTGCGCGAAGGATTTGAACCCAAAAACTTCAAGCTTGGAAAGATACATTAACTGATGCTCCGGCCAATGTGGAAGAAGAATTCGATATACGCCGAGAGAGCAAATGTCGTCTCATAGTACACAAAAACTCCTCCAAGGATCACCAGAACTAAGAGGATGCCCCCTGCATAGGCTTTGAGCCTGCTGATGTCGTAGATGACCGACACCCCTTTCAGGATGCGGAAGAGCGACCAGAGCAGGAACGCGCCGACCAGGGAGAAGGCGGGAAGTACGTTGAAATCGGTCTGCAACAACTTGAAATACGCCATGGCGACCGGACTCAGCAGAACGATGGGAAGCGATCCCCACACGGCCACGGCAAAAGCATGATACCACAGGACACGCCGCTTGACGAAGAATGCGAAGAGGCGGATACAGAAAGCAATCAACGGATACACCAGCATCAGGCCGATCGAGAAAACAAGAATACCTGTGAATGGATGCCAGGTCGCGGCGATGAGTTTCTCCTTCAACCCATCCCACACAACGAGGACCGTCAGCAGCTGGTCGGCGAGCATGTCCGTCCGGTACCGGTAGAGAATCCCCGAGATGATCACGGCCATCGTGACCGCAACACCTGCGGCGAGAGCGAATGTCTGCGGTATTGAAACTGTATGGATGTCGCGGAGATCCGCGTAAAAATTGTATGACCTGATGAGCGACCGTTTGAACGTCTCGTTAAACCGTCGATTGTAGTGATAGAGATAAGCGATGACGAAGATGACAGCAAAACCCCAGAGGATGTGGGCGACCGGAAATGTTGCACGGTAGCGGCCGATGGGGAGAGCCGTGGTCTTCTCGCCATTGTAGAGCAACCTCACCATGTCGAACGATGCGCGCTTCTCGCGCGACGCACTGAGCAGTCCAACGGGATGGATGGTTCTGTCACCAACCCCGACAGACATAATCGGACGGTCTCCCCTCCAATCTGCGAACGCATCGATGAAGGACCCTGCGATGCCGGCATCCTTGATTGTCTGAATTGCCTTCTTCAGATATTCTGCCTGCGCTTCCTGGGACATCGGATCGCTCCATCCGTTCCGGTTATCCGGCTCAACGGATTTCGCATACGACAGCACAACGACCGGCTGATGGGGATGAGCGTCCTTCCAGCTGACGATCGAGCTCTTCAACGAGGAGCCTGCATCAGGGCGGAGGTGGATCCCCGCGAAGTCCAGCTTTCCCCCACAGAGATCGCTCGTTGAGACATAGGATCCAAAGTACAGAGGCCTGTCGTCCAGCTTCTTTGCCGCCGCCGCCACTCGTTCCACATAGCCGCACGTGCGTGGGTCGTCCGAATCAAATCCATCTCCCAACCCCCATGCGACAACCGACGGCCAATGCTGATCGCGTTCGATCACTTCACCTACCATCGTCTCAGCGAGCGTCCTGAACTGATCCTGGCCGAGAATCTCTCCGGGTACACACCACGCGGGGAGTTCGACGAACGCCATGAGGCCATACTTGTCACACAGACTCAACACGTACGGATGCGGCGGATGGAACGCGAAACGGACAGCGTTGGCTCCGAGCGTTTTGATAAGAGCAATGTCTTTTTCCATCTGCTCGTACGTCAGCGAAGCACCGTGGCGAGGAGCGTCTTCATGCCAAACGACACCGCGCAACGTCACCGGCTTCCCATTCAGGACGAACGAACCATCATCGGACGAGAACTGCCGGAATCCCGTCACGCAGTCGAATTCATCAATCAACCGTCCTTGTTTCGACTGCTGAAGAATGATCTTGCCGCGGAGAACGTACTCGTCAGGTGATTCGGGACTCCACAACCGGGGGGACTTGACGCTGAGGGTCGTGCTGACCTCGTAATCGCGGTTGGGCGGCACACTCACGGCTTGCGGCGCCGATTGTGCGACGACCGCGCCCGTCGACTTGTCCGCAAGCTCAACGACAAAGAGAGGCTGCGACGATCCGATCACGCTGCTGAGGCTGTCATCCGAGGCACCTGTCAGTTTGCTGTTCAGAATGCCTGTGACTTTCAAGGTACCGACTGTACGATCGGCGTTCAGCTCCGAATGGATCTGCAGCCTGTCAACCCAGAGCTTTGGCGTGATCAGCAGGTAGATGTCGCGCAGTATGCCGTTGTAATTCCTCCAGCCCCATATTTGCTGACGCAGAGGAAGTGTATACTTCGAACTCAGGGAATTGTTGACGACGATCTTCAGAGCGTTCTCACTCCCGAGCTGGAGAGCATTCTCGGGGAGGTCGATTTTCATCGTCGTGTAACCCCCGACGTGCCGCCCGACAAACGCATCGTTCAGAAAGACCTCGGCTTCGTGGTTGACTCCGAATGCAACGAGCTGGATGGAAGATGACGCGATCGTCGCGCGGTCGAGAGTGAACTTCCGGACAAACGTGATCCGCCCTTTGTAATCAATCGACGCGGGGATTCTTATTTCCTTCCAGGCCTCGTTGTCGAGCGAATACGTCCATTGTCCTGCCAAATCTATTTTGT
>DATJQB010000129.1:0-23328 GCA_035506075.1 Bacteroidota bacterium
ACAAGCGCCTGCTTCTGGTATGGGCCGGATTTCAGCGCAGCGTTCAATGCGCTGCTGTCTTTCAAGAACAGCTTCATGCTGAAGTGAATGTGACCCGGCGCGTCGTTCACGAATCCTCGTTCGATCATGATCTCGTTCAGAATTTCATCCGCCCCCTTCTCATCCGTTTTGCCGCTTATGATCATCCCGGGCCAGAGGTTGCGCCCGTGCACATTTTCCTTCACCCACCATCCCAGCAGAACAGGAAAACTCTGGGGAATCTGGTTAATCGGCCAGTAGAGCTGCGGCGACCAATAATCGACCCAGCCATTCCTGAGCCATCGTTCTGCATCGGCATAAAGGATCGTGTACTGATCAAATCCTCCGATCGAGCGGGGATGCCCGGGCCTCCCGATACCAAATGGACTGATGCCGAATTTCACGTACGGCTTCTCATGCTTGATGCCGTCATAGAGCCGCTCGATGAAATTGCTGACCGCGTCCCTTCGCCAATTCTCGCGCGAGAGCGATCCTCCGGAGTTCGTATAGTCAGCCCACGTGTCGTCATCCGGAAAATTGCCGTCTCCGTACGGATAGAAATAATCGTCAAGGTGAACGCCATCGATATCATAGCGACGGACGACATCCATGATGACGTTGAACGATTCATCCTGCACCGCCCTGTTTGTTGGATTCAACCACCATGTTCCGCCTCCAACGTCCTTCGAGAGCCCGGGATGTGTCTTGACAATCGATGTCTCCGTGACATCTCCCCCCTGGGGATGATGCGCCCGATAAGGATTGAACCAGGCGTGCAGCTCAATTCCGCGTTTATGAGCTTCGTCGACCCAGAACCGGAGCGGATCGTAGTATGGATCGGGAGCCTTGCCCTGCTTGCCGGTGAGGTAGTACGACCATGGCTCGTACTTGCTGTCATACAACGCATCGCACTGCGGACGCACTTGAAGCACGACAGCATTGAGCCGCAGCGTAACGACGGAATCCAGGATGGTGATCGCCTCGCTCTGCTGTTCCTCTGTTGACAAGCCCGGCTTGCTCGGCCAGTCTATATTCGCGACGCTTGCCACCCATACGCCGCGAAATTCCCGCTCGGCGGGAGGGATTTCAGGGACTTTCTTTTCTTCAGACGGCGGTCGGAGGAGTGCACATCCGGACGCGAGGACGACCACGATGAACAACAACAGCAACGAACCATACTTCTGAGTCATCGGTTGATCCTTTTCACATTGGGGGGGGGAAATCCACGGCGAAGGGAGTCGGCAACACTTCGCAGAGTCCAGGCACTCCGCGCGCCCGATCTCTTCAACGATGGTACAAAAGCGAAGGTTGAATTGCAAGGAAGGGAAAGAAAGGAACACCGTCAGGGAAGTGACACTTCAGCAAGTCAACCGTCCTTGTTTCAACCATGCGACAGCCGACCTTCAACCAACCCGCGTCAGTACGAGACTTCGTACGTTTGCATCGGTCTGCTCATTCCTTTCACCGATACGACGTCGAGAGTTTTCGTCCGCACGGATTTCGTTTTCAACAAACGCCACGAAGATTCAGAAATGATAATCTGCCCCGGCTGGGCAATCGAGCACAGCCGGGCGCCAAGGTTCATGTTGTTTCCAAGAACGGTATGATCCATCCGTTCTTCGCCGCCGACGTTTCCCACGATCGCCATTCCTGTATTGATGCCGATGCCGACACGGATGTCCTCTGTGTTGGCCTTGTTGAGGAGTGCAATTTCACGCTGGATCTCAACCGCGCACAACACCGCTTGATCCACCATGTCCTCCCCTTCAAAAATCGCGATCACCTCATCCCCGACGTACTTATCGATCACACCGCTGAATTTCGTGATGATCGCCGCCTGTTTGCTCAGGTAGCGGTTGAGCAGATCGATAACCACCTCCGGCTCGACGTGCTCCGAAAACGCAGTGAACCCGCGAATATCGGAAAAGAACACTGTCACGTTGCGCCTCTCCCCTCCCAGCCGCACATCCCCTTTTTCGTCGCGTATCATCTGCACGGTCGAAGCAGAGACGAACTTCGACATCAGGAAACGCTCTTTCAAACCCAGCACCATCTCATCGAACGAACGAGCGAGCATGCCGATCTCGTCGGTCGACTTTGATGTGCCGAGAACCTGAAACTCGTAGTTTCCCGAGCGGATCGCCTCCGTTGCCATCACAAGCCTGCGCAACGGAGCCGTGATCCCATCGGCGAGCAGGAACGCACCGATAATCCCGATCATGAGGGCAACGAGACCCACGAGGATGACCACGCTTTCGATCTTTCGGACGGCGGCAATCGCCTGGTCCACCGATACCGCCATCACATAGATTACGTCGCTTCCCGCAGAGGCCTTCGAAAACGCGCAAATGAACTGCTCGCCATTGAGCTTCACTTCCTGCTGAATGCTCTTTCCCCCCGCCATCTCCGCCTCGAGCGTTGGCCTGTTCACCAGGTAGGCGCGCAGAAGATCGACCTGGCCGATCTCGCTATGGGTCGAAGCAACAAGCCTGCTTCCATGAAGGAAGGTGATATCGCTTTGCGTATCCTGTTTCAACAACGCCGCCTCGTCCTGCGTCAGGCGGCGCCCGAGCGTCAGTGTGCCGACAAGGTACTGCTGGAAGATCGGGACCGTGACCGTCTGGTACAGCTTGTCATCGATCACGAGAATCGAGATGTCCGCCGGAGACGGATCTTTGCCTGCCAGCGCTTTCTGGACAGACGCGACCGAAGCAATTGTATCGCCGAACTTTTCGGGATGGTCGAGACGGAACCAGACTTTGCCCTTGTCGTCGGTCAGCGTGAAGATGTCCGCGTCCACGACCTTTGCAGGACTCTCGACACTCCGCAAAACGTACTCTCGAATGGTCGTTGGATCTTTTGTCGAGAGCTGCGCCTTGAGGACCGGCAGCTCCGAAATGAGCGTGCACGATTCAACAAGCCGTTCATTTCTTAACGCGAGGAACCGCTTGAACGTCTGGTAGGTGTTTGTGAAGTCCTGCTGAAGTTTTGAGTTGGTGAGGTTGCGAATTTCAATATTCAGGACAAACAGAACCGAGCCGCTGACAACCACAACAAGCATGATCGTCAGAAAGAGCAGGCGATTGCGAAGCGACGAACCGAAGAACGCAGGGAAAAACTTCATGGGGTACGGTGATTCCTATTCCAGGATAAAATTGACCTTCGCCGATCCACCGGGACTGACCGTGACCTTCTGCTCGGGAGAGGTCATCCGCTCATGCCACACTTTGATTGTGTATGTCCCTGCAGGCACGTTGTCGATCCTGAACGAACCGTCGTCGTCCGGCTGGACGAAGTACGGATTGTCGAGCACGACGACAAACGCGGTCATTTGAGAATGGATATCGCAGAAGATCTGCGCGACACCCTGCTTGTCGAACTTGATGGGAACGCCTTCGCCCGTCGGTCTCCTGCCGATGTTAAATTTCTTCGTTGCCGAAAGCGAAAAGACGTTATGGTAGACACGGTCATGGTTGACAAAGTTAACGGACGTTCCCTTCTGGATTGGGAGGACGTGAGGAATGAACGTTGCGTTCTTCTGATCCATCTTTGTCTCTGCCTGGTGTGCAGAAGATCCCTCTTCGAGCTTGTCGCCTTCGAGATAGATGACGACGTTTCGCTGCTCGCTGGAGTTCTCCGCGGCGGCCTCCGATTCGTGGCCTGCCATGGCAGCGTGGTAGCGGCCGCCACGCTCCATCCTGATGAGCTGCGACGATGCGTGGATCTCAACTTTTCCCGTGATGCTCCCGGGACGTTCCTGTGGCGGCCGTTCGGGCGCCGGAGAAGACGCTACAACCTTGTCAGGCGATGAGCCGAAACACAGGATGAACGCCAGCCCAACGATGAGTTGCGGGAGAGCCGATGTCATTTCAGGATCATCAGAATGTTATGACGAGAGCGCAGGCAAAGACATCAAGGTTTGGCCTTGGATTGACCGAGATGTCCGTCGTTTCATATCCGACCTTCAGAAGGACGGCATGTTCAGGTTTGTACCCTATTCCCACGGCGTAACGGCCGACATCGGGATTCCATGGTTTCGAAGCGCCAAACGTCGGCGAAAGCCTGTAAGGATCTTGGATATCCGAGGAGATGAGTTTGTCGTAACGCACAGCGAGGAACAACCCCGGGTAGAACGGCGCGTCGATCTTCAAATCGACAAAGAACTCATTGCTGTTCAGGTCCATCGATGTCGCTCCGGCGAGACCATTGTTCCCCGCATCAGCTCCCAGAGCCAGGATATACGGTGCCCCGAAGTGATTTGCGATGTACTCTGCGTTCAGCTCATAATAGAGGTAGCTCAACTGCAGATCCGCTCCGAACGTCGACTGCTTGAATTGACTGACCGAGCCGATCTTGTTCTCAAAGGGAAGATTCTGCGGAGACGATTGCATGTAGGAACCGGTGGCGAACGAAAACCCGAGCGTTCCCCAGATGGCCGGATGAACAGCGACACGCCCGTGGAATGCAATGTCGTTATCGACGTTGTAATCGACGACGATCGGCGCGAGCGGCGCATTCATCAGTGCCACATCATACTCGAGAGTTCCCTGCACGAACGAACCAAACGCCTCGAGTCCCACATAATACCCTCCGTTATACATCGAGTTCATGCGGGAACCGAACGTGTTTTGTGCGATCAGCGCGCCGGCGGAGTCGAGATATCCGGTGAATGGAGAGATATTCAGCGGAAATGTGTAGAAAAGCGGCTTTCCAATCAGGGGGTTGTCGGGCGCAAGCTGACGCTTCGTGAATCGTCCGAACGGAGTGAAAATCTTGCCCGCTGAAATTGAGAGCGCTTCACCTGCGAGGTCGTGGAACGTCACGTTGGCAAGCTGGAATTCGATACCCTTCAGCTCAAACGGTCTCGAAGGGCTGTTGACGATCATCGCGGAGAGCGAGATGTCTTTCGTGATGTCGGCGTCGGCGAAGAGCTGAACCTGGCGTGTGGTGAACTGCGGACGATCGTTGACGAGACCATTGAGGTCGGAGCGACTTTCCTTGCCCCCTTTTTGGAACTCAAAGTCGAAGATTCCCCACCACTTAATCTGCGCGGGAGCACTGAGCGAACAGAAGACAAGCAGCAGGGTGATGAGTCGTGCACGTTTCAATCCGTGACTCTCCTTCTCTGCCTCCCTTAAAAGCAGATCGGTGTTGCCGGTGGCAACACCATGAAAATAGCGATTTAAGCGGCGAGTATCAAGAATGTGACACGAACGAACTTCGCACCGGGAATTGAACCTGATGCCGGTTCAGTATCGAATCCAGCTCCGGCTTTCCTTCCGCAGAAGGATGATGTGCTTCTCTTTGATGGCTGTCTTGACAAGGCTGGCGAGGAAGCCGACGAATTTCAGCTTCCGGATGCCGGGAAGGGCTATCCAACCGACTGCGAGGTGACGTCCGAGGCTGATCACTTCTCCCCACACTTTCGGCAGATACGGCATCTGAAGTTTCCCTGTCGCTGCCGCAAAGAGATTTTCCGCCACCAATCGTCCTTGCTGCAGCGCGAATTGCGCCGCGGCCGGAACCGGTTTCTTCGTCGCCGGATTGATCGCGAGAGCATTGTCGCCGATCGCATAGACGTTCGGCGACGTTACCGACTGAAGATACTCGTTGACGAGAATGCGGCCTGACTCACCGATTGCGAAACCGCTTTCACGGGCAATTTCGGAGACGCGTATCCCGCCGGTCCAGACAAGCGTCTTGCAGCGAACGCGTTCACCCGTCGAGAGAATAACCTCCTCGGCCGAGACCCCGACGACACGGGTGCGCGTCAACACCGACACTCCCTTCGACAAGAGCTTGAGCCTCGTGCTGTCTCTCAGATGCGGGGCGGATGCGGGTAAAATGTCATCGGCGCCTTCGACGATCATCACTTCAGGCTCTCCGGGTGGAAGCCCATAGTTGATCGCGGATGAAACAACGTGATCGACGAGCTCACCCGCCATCTCAATGCCCGACAGTCCCCCGCCACCGATGACGAACCGGAGCATCTCCTTCCGCTTGACACGATCCGTTTCTGCTGCCGCCGCGGCGCAAAGCACCGAGATGCGATCATAGATCTTTTGCGCGTCGGACGCACTTTGAAGGGGCAGGGCGTTCTCCTCGAGGCCGGGGATGTTGTAAAAATTCGCCTGGCTTCCAATGGCAAGCACGAGGTATTCGTACCGAATGTGGACGCCGCCAACCTCCACGATCCGCCGCACGAGATCCAGGGTCGTCACGGCTCCCAGTTGAAACGTAATCGCCTGCTTGCGGATGATACGCCCGACATCGATCGTCACTTCGCTCTTATGAACCGCCGCTTCATGAAGCTGGGTCTTGAGCGTGTGATACGGATTCCTGTCGATGAGGAGAATGCGATACCCAGCCGTCGTGCGGAAGAGATGAGCAAGCCTCAGCGCAGCCGTGATGCCTCCGTAGCCGGCGCCGATGATGACGATGTTCTTTGGTTCCTCCAAGAAACGCGCTCCCTGAAAGCTCTTGAACCACTTATAGACTGCCGATTGTGCAGGTCCTATTTCTTAATCCACTGCACGATATCGGTGACAACCTCCTCCAGCACGTGCCCCGGAACCTGGTACTCTGACGGTGCACTCTGCCCTTCGCCGGGCATGAAGAGGTGATTCAGCGTTGGATAAGTCTTGAACGTCACATTCGGCCGGCCGCGCAGTGCCGTTGTCCATCCATGATAGTCCTTCTTCGTCACCTGATAGTCGCGTTCTCCCTGCAGGAAGAACATCGGGAGTTTCAGGTTCTGCGCAACGCTCGGGGGATCGTAATTCTGTAGATCGATCCAATACGATGCCGGTGCAGCAAAATATGCATCCGTCGAGGAAGTATCGGCTTTCGTGAGTTTCTTAACTTTATCACGCTCCCCCTCGATGCGCTTGATCTGCGCATCCTGCTCACTCTTTGAAATTCCTCCAAGGGAAAGCAGGTACGTTGTCTGCTCGACCAGGAGATCCTCAAGGTGCTGCGTTGCCCCCGCGAGGATAACGAGTCCCGCGATCCCGGTGTCACGTGCCGCGATGCGCGGCGCAAGCATTCCTCCAAGACTATGTCCAAGAACAAAGATCCTGTGAGGGTCGATACGTTTCGTGTGACGGAGCAGTTCGACCGCCAGGAGTGCATCATCGATCGTTTCGTCGTTGACCGTGAATGTCTGCTTGAGAGCGACAAGCTCGAGCCCGTGTTCACGCGTACGCTTTTCGTACCTCAGCACGGCAATCCCATTGGAAGCAAGCCCCCAGGCTATATCCTTGAAGGGCTTGTTCGGACCGATCGTCTCGTCCCGGTCGTTCGGGCCCGATCCATGGACGAGCACGACAGCGGGGCAATCCGATTGGCCGACAGGCATACTCAGGGTCCCATGCAGGCTCCACCTCCCACTTCCCACTAACACGTCTTCTTCATGAAATGTTTCCTTCTTCACGTACGAAGAGGCTTTGTAATCGAGAGGCTGCATCGGCCGGGAAAAATAGAGCCCAGCGACGCGCAACTTTTCATCAAGGACAACGCGGACATCAACACTATCCTTCTCGAACCGGCACGTCACAAAGGTAACGTCATAGACGCGGACAGGTTGAATCCATGCATGCACGATCTTCTTGAATTCTCCGAAATGCACAAGCACCGAATCCCAGGCAGTACCGATTTTCGCCGGCGGCATCGCCACCTTCATCGTACTGTCGAAGTACGAATAGCAGGCCTCATTGTCCCGCTTCGCAAGCAGGTCGACGATGAGCTTAGCCCGGGCAATCACCGTGTCCTTTGCATTGCTGTGTGGATGCTGGGAATACAGAAGCACAACCCAGATGCAGAGCAAGCCGGCTATTTTCATCGCGCGTAGAATATTCATAGGGAACTCCTTCCGTTTCTCGTAACAGTGTATCCGCAACATCGCGCCCGGTGACAAGGGCGTGCTCTTTAGTCTTCCATCAACGTGATCTTGTGTCTCCCTGGAGGAGCCAGGATGACGAACCAACGTTCCCCTGCAACCACGGGGAGCCGCGCAGACAAACCATCCACCATGATGCCCTTCGGCAGTTTGTTGACCGAAATCAGGCAGCGCGCCGGCGAGCGGTACACGATCCGGATCTCATGGAGAGCTTCTTCCGCATCGAGCAGCTCATCGGAAATCGAAACCATGCGAAGCCGATCCGCCATCGGGCTTGCACCGAGGCTATCACGCTTCCAGCTTACAACGTGCGTGCCAGCGGGGATGATGACTTTTTCAGAATCCACGCAAGGCCATGCCTTGCCATCGAGCAAGAGTCCGGAGCCAGACCGCATGTTCCAAAGAACCGTATGCGGTGTCGAGATTTCCCAGCCCGCAGCGACCTTCGCGGCAGCCACACCCATCGCCATCGCTGAAGGAATAAGCGACCAGTCGGCAGTATTGACCGACGATTCACAGTAGACGCACACCCGCCCGTTGCGCTCCGCTGCCATCCGGACTTGCTGGAGCAGTTCGACTCCGGTCGCCTGTTCGCTCGCGAATCCTTCCTGTGTCATTGGGTGAACGGGCACGACATTGATGTCAATCATCGACGACCTGTCAGGAATCAGATCGACAAGTGTCGACCGCAGCTTCCTGTACCGATCCGGCGGCTGAGTCCACTCCATATACGGATCTTCAACATTCAGAGTGACATCGAATTCCTTGATGAGTTTCAGCGTTGTCTTCTGATCAAATCCGAGAAGGTAATCAAACTCGGGGTGCAGTGAGTTGTCGACGATCGTGTGAATCAACTCCCAATCACGCCCCCATTGTTTTTTGAGCCCGGCAACGTAACCAAGGACGCGGCGGAGGAGTGCGTTGTTCACGTCGGTGCGGTAGCGATAAAATTCATCGAGCGCCTTTTCATTCTTCTTCCAGAAGTGGATGGAAGAGGAATCTTCAAGCTCAAGCTGGCTGAACCCGGCCTTCGCTTTGAACTCTGCGATCGCGGTCGGAGTGAAAGGAACGAAATAATCGGGGCGCTCGGGACCTTCAAGCGCCTCTCCCCCAGCGCCTGTGATTGTGAACTCCGCGACGTCAACTCCGTCCCATTCCTCCTTCAGAAGAGCGGAGAGATTGGCAAATGCAGCAGTGAGACAGTCGGGATTCTGCAGATCCATCAGGTGGAGAAAATCGAGTTTCGCATCCTGCAGCAGTGCGTTCTTCTGACGCCATTCGGGGTGTTTGTTCCAGAATCCTGAACCGAGGTGAGGCCACTCGAGCCATGCGTAGACGACGATTCCATTCTTGTGTGCCGCATCGATCAAACGGTGGTAGTCGTACGAAGGAGTGTTCTGATCATACCACGCCGCGGCGTGTACGGCGCGGATACCCCAATCATGCCACAGAGCAGCCAGTTTTTCAATCGGGATCGCCACGCGATAGCCCGGGTCAAAGTAAGCGTCCATCGCAGCGCGGCTGAACGGCGGCCGGCGGCGCAAATCCGACATGATGACCATCGGTAGCGTGGGAAACCGGGCATAACCCTGACCCGACACATCTTCGAAAAGCGATGAAAAGACAAGGCATCTTCCCTTGCCCACGCGGAATACAACGCCGAGCGCACTCCCGTCCGCCGAATCGGCATAGATGGTGCGGCCATGTGCTTTCGGATACGTCAGGATTGCGGGCACAGAAGGATGGTCAGCCCAATGAAGTGTATGCCCCGGCATGTGGGCATCGAGAACAACCCTCACAGCGCGAGGCTCGCCTGTCTTCACACCCATCACATTCGTGAGCGCGCTCTCGCCGTCCGTGACGAGCGCAAGGCCGTGACGAACGAGCCTGACAACCCCCTCAACCTCGCCGCCGGACATCTGCAGCGCCGAGCTTCGCGGGATGACGAGCACGCCAGCGGGATCGGCCTGATGCCGACCGAGATCCCCGACTGAAATCGTCCGGACCTGAAATCCCATCGCCGCGAACGCGTTCATGAAACCAATTTGATCAAGTGAATCTGCCCGGCCAGCGCGGCTGTTCCAGACAATCGCCACAGTGGAGCGCGCCTGACCGTTCGCTCGTCCCCGGCCGCCCGCAACTCCAGGCACAGCGGAGAGAAGAACAGGGAGCAACAACATCAACCCTATCGCTGTGAGACGTTGCATCCACGTACAGAACATTGTTGGCACATGACTGAATTCAATTGAAGCGTGTGACGACGAGGCCCGACACAGACAAGGCCCCCCGAACAAACGTCTCTGTGACCAGTGTAATCAGAACTCGGGAGAGTTGAACACGGGCACTGCGAGGGCGATGCGGACGACGGCTCTAGTCCTCGAGCTTGAAACGAACCCTGAGAACTCCATTCTCGAACGCTGTCGATCCGATCTTGAACAAACCGATCTCTTTCGTAGACGTCGCATGAACGCCGCTGCATGGACAGACGTCGTACTCGCCGATAGTGATGATCCTGATCGTTTCCCCGGCATCTTCAGGCAGACGGGACAGGGAGAATTTCGTCGCAGCCTGTTCGCGATCGAGAAAGCTCTCCCGGATCGGCATGTCTGCCCGGATCACCTCGTTCACTCTCTGCTCGATCGTCTCAACTTCCTGAGGTGTCAGGTCGCGGTCAAAGCGGTAGTCGCACTTCGATTTCTTTTTCTCGATGTGGGCGCTAAACGCCCGTCCGCAGTTGAACATCCGGACCATGGTCTGGTTCAGAATGTGTTCCGCCGAATGCATCCGCGGATCGTACTCTTTCTTGTTCGGATTGTATTCGTTCATTCTCTTCGTTCTTCCGCGTTCATCGTATTGCCAGTTGCACCCTGTCTACCATGGGTCGTCGTCACTTCTTCTCCCCTTCAGCCTGTCTCAGCAGCTTTCCGCGGAGCGTCATCAGCAACGGGTATGCGATGTCGAACATCGATTGCAGCTCGCCGATCTTCGCGTCCAATCCTGCCAGTTCGTTTGCTTCGGCGCGCTTTTCAATTTCTGCTGCAACAAGCATCAGCGAGGTGAGGTTGAATGTCGTGAAGCTCCCCTTCAATGTATGAGCAACGTAGTCAAGCCGCTCGTTATTGCGCTGCTCGTATGCAACCGAGGCCTCCTTGAGCAGCTGTCGTGCCGTCCCAACAAAATCATCGAGCAGGCCGACAACAAACGCAGGATCCCCCGTCACGCCGAAATCGTTCAAGCGCACGAGAACCGTCTTCTCGAACTCGATGAAATCACTTGTTTCTTCCCCAGGAACCACCGCCTCGGGCGGAGCGATCGCGGGACGCCATCGGTTCAACACGGCTTCGACATCATCCAGCCGGACGGGTTTGCTCAGGTAATCGTCCATTCCGGCGTCGATGCATCGCTGCCTGTCCTCCAGCATCGCATCGGCTGTCAGCGCAATAATTCTCGGCCGATCGCCAAACGACCTGGAGTTCACAATGCGCCGCGTCGCCTCGAGCCCGTCCATCTCGGGCATCTGCACATCCATCAGGATCAGATCATATCGCGTCTTCTCAATGGCATCGAGCACTTCGAGCCCGTTCATTACCACGTCCCCATGGTGTCCCAGCTGTTGAAGAATGTGCTGGATCAGCTTCTGGTTCACCGCATTGTCTTCTGCCACGAGTATCCTGAGAGGGTGTTGCAGAGCGGCGGCATGCGAAGGAACGCTTCGCTTCCTCGCCGATGCACTCTTGTGGCCGCTCAACGCCTCGACGATCACGTTATAGAGCTGGGATTGCTTCACGGGTTTCGCAACCTCCGCGTAGAAGAGGTCGCCCCCTCTTCCCCCATCTTTCATTGCGGATCCAAGAGACGAGAGAAGCACAAGCTGCAATGAGCCTGCAGGTCGTGTCGCACGTATTGCACGCGCGAGCTGCTCTCCATCCATGTCCGGCATCTGCATGTCAAGGATCCCGAGATCGAACGGGTCGCCCTTTCGGATCCACTCCAACGCCTCGGCAGGCGATTGAGTCGCGCGAGGGATGAGCTGCCAATGGTTGCAAAGCTCCCTCAAGATGCGAAGGTTCGTCGCATTGTCGTCGACAAGCAGCACGCGCCGCCCGATAATCGAAACCTCTTTCCCGCGGACGTACACTTCGGGCAACACTTCCGACGACGTGGGGACCGACGATTGAATTGTAAAGTGGAAGGTTGACCCGCTTCCCACTTCACTCTCCACCCAGATTTTGCCCTTCATCAGCTCCACAAGACGCATTGAGATGGCGAGTCCCAGCCCCGTGCCTCCGTACCGCCGGGTGGTCGACGAATCGACCTGCATGAAGGCTTTAAACAACCGGTCGAGCTTATCCTGCGGGATGCCAATGCCGGAATCCCGCACAGAGAACTGCAGCTCGAAGACTTTTCCGACCTTCCATTTCAGCGCAACGGAAGTGTAGATCTCTCCTTTTTCTGTGAACTTGATCGCATTACCGACAAGGTTTAGGAGAATCTGACGAAGTCTGTACTTATCGCCGAGAATGCCGGAAGGAACTTCAGGATCGATCCAATAGAGGAGGTCGAGGTTCTTCGTTGACGCTTTCTGTGAAAGGAGGTCGTACACTTCTTCGATGCACGTTCTCGGCTCGAACTGGGCTTCCTCAAGCTCGATTTTTCCGGATTCGATCTTGGAGAAATCGAGAATATCATTGATCACGGTCAACAGCGTTTCACCGCTGACGCGGAGTGTTTCGACGAGATCGGATTGTTCCGGCGACAACGGAGTTTGCGTGAGCAAATCTGTCATGCCGATGACACCGTTCATCGGCGTGCGTATCTCGTGGCTCATCACGGCAAGGAACTCGGATTTTGCCTTCGTCGCCGCCTCGGCAGCTTCCTTTGCACTCTTGAGCTCCTCTTCCATCCGTTTGCGGTCGGTAATATCCTGCAACGTGGTACGGATGCCGGTGATCTTTCCTTCCAGATCAAGGAGAAGCTTGTCTTCGCAAAGAATTGGAACAGTCGAGCCATCTTTTCGCCGGTACGTTCGCTCGACGTTCCTTCCCGGAGGCCGCTTCCCGTCGAGTTTTTCAAGCACGGATTGTCGTGACGCGTCACGTTCCTCGATGAACTCCCAGACCGGACGGCCGCACATTTCTTCGGCGGTATAGCCGAGGGTTTTCAGCTCGGTCTGGTTCACCCGGGTGATCCGGCCGGACGTATCAAGCTCGTGGTATCCAACCGGCGCCTCGTCGAACATTTCGCGGAACCGCTCTTCGCTGACCTGCAACTCTTCCTGCACTCTTTTGCGCTCGGTAATGTCGGAGATGATGCCAACGACTGCTTCGAGCTGACCGCCGGGTCTGCGGATGGGGGTCGCTGCAAGTGTCGCCCAGAAAACTTCTCCGTTCTTGCACACGTAGCGTTTCTCGAGCTCGTAGTGCCCCACGCGCCCCTCGATGAGCGCTCGCATCTCCCTCTCGCTGCTCTCCCGATCGTCGGGATGGGTGATGTCGTAGTTCGTCAGCTGCAGCAACTCCTCCTGGGTATACCCAAGACGCTGGGTCCACCATTTGTTCGCCTGCAAATATCGGCCCGTGGCACCGACAACGCTCACTCCCACGCCGACGTTGTCGAAGATGGCTGTCAGCCACGCGCGGTTGGCTTCGAGATTCTCTTCCATCCGCTTACGCTCGGTGATGTCCCGGTACGCGCTGAGAAACATCGTCCGTCCGTTTGCATGCAGCAGGCGCGTCGCCACGAGGAGTATCCGGCGCTCCCCGGTTTTTGTCCTGATGGATGTCTCAACGTCGTGCAGCTCTCCTTTTTCGAGAAGCTCCTTCAACCCATCGAGGGCGCGCTGGCGCGCTGAAGCGTCGGGATACAGAAGCTTGCTGAAATCCGTCGCATTTGCCTCATCCTTTGTATAACCCGTGAGCCGCTCCATAGTGGCGTTGAAGACCTCGAAGTGACCGTTCGCATCGCTGAAGGTGATTCCCTCATTGACCGTGTCCACCACCATGGCAAGTTGCGTCTGATGTTCCCTGAGCTCGTCCTCCATGCGCTTCCGTTCGGTGATATCGCGCGCAATCGCCTGAATACCAGCAGGCCGCCCCTCCCGCTGCATGAGCTGAACGATCTGTCCGAGCCAGATTTCTTTTCCGTCTTTGCGGACGGTCGGAAATTCGAAATACGTGCTCGCCGTACCCGAAAGCACCTGCCGCCTGTAGAACGCTTCTGCTTTCGGCCGGAAATACTCAGGAATCAGGTCGAGGTACTTCGTACCGATAATTTCGTTCTCGGAATATCCCGTTGCCCTCAACGCGTTCGGGTTTGCATAGAGAAAACGACCGGCGAGGTCGGCACTGTAAATGATGTCCTGGGCGCTTTCAACGATCGAGCGGTAGCGCTCCTCGCTCTCGCGCAGCGACTGCTCGGCTGCTTTCTGCCTCGTGATATCGCGATAGATCCCGTAAATCCCGATTCTCTTTTTTCCTGACATGACGGGAGTGCCGAGCACGGAGACCTGAATCAGGGATCCGTCTTTTCTCTTTCGTGTAGTTTCCGCTTCGATGGACTCGTTCTGCAGAACCCTTCGCGAAAAATCCTTCCCCTCACTGCTGAGGTTGTCCGGAAGAATGACATCATCAAGCTCACGCCCCCTCAGCTCCTCCATGGAATACCCGAAGAGTCGGAGGAATGTCTTGTTAGCTTCCACCACGAGGCCGCTTTTGTCGAGCGTGACGATCCCCTCGGGAGACTCCTCAAACAAATGGCGATAGTACACATCAAGCAGCGACTGTTCGACGGCGTGAGCCGGCGTTCGAGCTTCGATGGTTCGCTTGCGGGGGGACTTTGTGACCCGTGGTTTGGATGTTTTTCGGGATTTCTTCGTCGCCATGATAGGGATTCCGGCCAATTCAGGCTTTTTGAGTCATTTCCTCTTGTGCTTAATACTAAGAAAAAGTCAAACCAGAACAAAGCGAAACCCCTGCGGGCAAGCCATTCCCGTGCGAGGGGCTTCGAAACCCGTCGAGACGGTGCGGACTGTTATTTTATTCTGGAATGAAGCTGGGTTGAGTCTTCACCGGAGAGATGAATCGGGGAGAGATCCTGGACCGCAAGTTTGGGGTACATGATCGATTTGGGGTTTTCGACATGACCGATGCCGATGGCATGACCGAATTCATGGACGAGGGCAAGTCTGAGATCGTCCTCTTTGTCGAATTCATAGATGTTGATTGCCGATCCATCGAACAGACCTTTTTCAAAATCTCTCGACTGGACGTACTTGCCATTAAAACTCTCGATGTCAAGGTTGTGTTTCTCCACAAGGTCCGAGAGTTTCTGGCCAAACTTGTTGAACTCATCCCCCTGCGTGTTGAGCTCATTCCGTCTTCGCTCGAGCTCCTGCTGCTCGCGTTCAATTTCAGATTTCGCAGACTGAAGCGACGAATACTCTGCGTCCGAATGGTCCATCGCGGCATTCCATCGGGTCACACGCGCGTTGTACTCGTCGAGACGGATCTTAAACGCAAGCGCGTCGTCATCCAGTCTCTTCCGTGCCGCATCCAAATCCGCCGATCGGCTGTTGTAGTCGGCCTGAAGCTGATCGAACGTCCGCCCGTTCTCATCAATCTTCGCCCTCGCCTCCTTCGCCTCGATCAATTTCTCCTGACGCCAGTCAAAGACGAGGTTGAGTTTCATCCCGCCGTCGGGACGGAGATCGAACAGACGACGCCCGGCCGCATCTTCCCAGATTCTCTTTGCTTCCTCTGCAATCTGGAGAAACCGCTCCTTCGATATTCCAAAACGATCATCGAACGTGCCGAGCGAATACTCGACGGGGAACTCCGGCGTCGGGCGGTCAGCTGCAACTGGAGTCTGCTCTTCAGGGGTTTCGGGGGGAGATTGGAACCGGTCCACTGCGATCTTTCCGAGGAGAAGAACGCAGACGACGGCAGCGAGATATGTGAGTGTCTTCCTGCCGCTCATGGGTGATCTGCCGTGGATAGTTTCATCTGTATTGAACAGCCGGCGCTATCAGCGCTTTGCGCGTTCGTATTGAACCGGCCAGGGATAATCGAAGCCGAGCTCCTTCGCGGCATGGATGGGCCAGTACGGATCTCTCAGCATCTCCCGCGCAAGAAGCACGGCATCGGCTTCGCCCGATCCGAGGATTTCCTCGGCCTGACGTGGCTCTGTGATGAGGCCGACTGCCCCCGTAAGGAGACCGACTTCTTTCTTGATCGCGGCAGCGAAGGGCACCTGGTATCCGGGTCTTGCCGGAACCTTCGCATACGGCACGAGGCCGCCGCTCGAACAATCGATGAGATCCACTCCCAGGTCGCGCAGCCGGTGAGCATACGCAATGGATTGATCAAGATCCCACCCTCCGTCAGCCCAATCGGTCGCCGAGATCCTGACGAACAGCGGCAGCGTCGACGGCCAGGCCTTTCTTACAGCAGCAATCACGCGTAGAGGAAACTTCATCCTCCCTTCAATCGTCCCGCCATACTCATCTGTCCTTGTGTTCGAAAGTGGCGAGAGGAACTGGTGGAGCAGATAGCCGTGTGCAGAGTGGACCTCGATTACTTTGAATCCCGACTGCAACGCCCGTTTCGCCGCATCGGCGAACTGATGTTCAACCTCATCGAGTTCCCCGGTCGTCAACGCGTGAGGTTGAGCGTAACCATCGGCGAATGGTATGGTGCTCGGTGCGAGAGTCGTCCACCCGCCTTCGTTCACTCCAAGCGGCCTTCCTCCTTTCCAAGGAGATGTTGTCGAGGCTTTCCGGCCGGCATGCGCGAGCTGAATCCCGGCGACCGAGCCTTGTGACGCAACGAATTCTGCGATCGATCCAAAGAACTGCGCCTGGCGTTCATTCCATATGCCGACATCGTCGGGCGTGATCCGTCCTTCCGGAGAAACTGCAGAGGCCTCCGCCATCACCAACCCCGCACCACCAACTGCGCGGCTCCCAAGATGAACGAGGTGCCAGTCCGTTGGCATTCCCTCGATGCATGAATATTGACACATGGGGGAAACAAAAATCCGGTTTCGGAATTCGACATCCTTAATTCTTAGCGGAGCAAAAAGTCTGACTGCCAAGTCCCATTCTCCTTATCGAAGTTGCGCTGCATCCTGAAGGACGATCATCTCGTCGTGCCCCTGACAGGCTTCAAGACAAGGTCCTGGAAATCGAAACTGAAATCTGTCGCCGGAGAAACGGCCCTCATTTTAGCCTGGTCGATGCTGCCGTCGGGATTGAGGGAGAACGTCACGAAGGCGTCGGCGCGGAGCTCGCGATCCTTCCATCGTGCGATAAATGTGTCATACTGCCAGTGCTGGAGCTCTCCTTCGAGAGACGGCGTGTGTCCAAATTTCATGACGAGCTTTCCATTCTCCATTTCAATTCTGATATCTCCGTACCACGGATCGCTGTAGGTTCCAGCATAGTTTGCAAGAGGCAGCGAAGGATGCGAACTGCTGTCCCTCTTCCCCTCCGTCATCTTGTCTGCCATTCCGATCATCGAGAGAGTCCTTGCGTGAACCTTCCTGAATCCATCAAGCCAATCTGTCTGTTTCCCTCCGAGAAACTGATCGAGAACATGATAGGTGATTGTTTCGAACGCCTCGCCGGATTCCTGATTCGTGAGGACTGCAACTCCAAGTTTCAACTCGGGGATCATGGCAATCTTCGACACGTAGCCCGGCAGCCCTCCGGTGTGGTGAACAAACTTGTACCCCTTGTAGTCGCTGATCCCAAATCCAAGCGCATAGCCGTTGAAGTTGATCCGAAGCCCGGGCAACTCGGGGGGAGGATTTCCGATTGGTACCGGTGTGACGATCCTCCAGAGCTGGACGGTGGTCTGCGGCGAGAACAATCGCGGCCCTCCGGCAACGCGCCCCGAGTCGAGCTGGACGATCATCCATTTTGCGATGTCGCGGGCGCTTGCATTGATCCCGCCGGCGGGATTGGTGTTGTCGCTCGTGAACGGCTCGATGGGACGCACGGCTCCATCCACCTCTGCGTGGGTGGCGGCAACATTACCGCCCCCGGAGGCATCCGAGTGCCGCACTTTACTGTCCGTCATCCCGACCTTTGCAAGAATCCGGGTTGCCATGAAATCTTCCCAGCTCATGCCGCTGACTGCTTCGATAACCTCTCCTGCCATAAGATAGAGCACGTTGTCATATGCATAGGCACTGCGGAAGCTGCGTACAAGCGGGATGAACCTGAGCCTTCGTGCAATTTCCTTCCGGTCGTATGTCGATGTCGGCCACCAGAGTAAATCGCCGGCTCCGAGGCCGAGTCCGCTTCGATGGACAAGAAGATCCCGAATTGTCATCTCTCGAGTAACATACGGATCCGAGAGTTGAAACCACGGCAGATACTTCACGACAGGATCATCCCAGTCGATCTTCTTTTCCTCGACGAGGATTCCAAGCGCGGTGGCCGTGAACGCCTTCGTGTTCGAGGCGATTCCGAAAAGCGTCCGGTCATCGACCCGAGCCGGATCCCCCATCCTGCGTACACCATAGCCTTTCGCGAGAACAACTTTTCCGTCTTTCACGATTGCGAGGGCAAGCCCCGGTACCACGAACTCCTTCTGAACAGACTGAACGAACGCGTCAAGATCCTTCTCAACAACCTGGGCGCAAGCGTCGTTCGGGAGAACGGGAAATCCGAGCAAGAACAGCAAAAGCATCCGTATGCTGACCGACTTGATCATAGAGACTCCATTCGAGTGCGACGGGTTGGTTGTCTTGAGAGCAACATTCGAAGCTACGGCAGGAATGAATCAAAGGCAAGAAACGTCCGGCATTCTCAGAGGCAGATCTTGCCGAGAACAACAGAATGCGAAGCGCCTGTGACACGCGGGACATTCGACGGATGTTCGCTGAGCGTCTCATTCGCCAGCACCGCGAAGCACACCGCCTCTTTTGCATCTGAGGAAAAACCGATCGATTCAATTGCCGTCACGGGCACGGGTTCAAAGCAATCCTGAAGCGATGCCATGATCTCGGCGTTGTGCGCCCCGCCCCCGCTCACCAGAACCTCATCGGCACGCATCCGGCGCCGGATGAATCGGGAGTACTGATCAAACACCGACACGGCTGTCCACCTCGTCACTGTGGCAACAAGATCGAAGTCATCGATCGTTTTCCGATAGCGAAGAATTCGCGGGAGGATCATGCTCCCGAACATTTCCCTTCCCGTTGACTTCGGAGGGGACTGTCTGAAGTACGGGTGTTCCATCAATTCGGCAAGCAGATCGTTGACCACCCAGCCGCGGCCAGCTACAGCCCCGTTCCTGTCGAATTTCTTTGCGAACAGCTCCATCATGAGCGCGTCGATCACCATGTTCGCCGGACCGGTATCGAAGGCCATGATGTCGTTGACGCTGCAGCCTTTCGGCAGTGCCGTGAAATTTGCGATGCCGCCGAGATTGAGGAGAATCCGGTTCTTTGTTTTCGACCTGAACAGGAGATAATCGAAATACGGAACAAGCGGAGCCCCCTGCCCGTGGACAGCCATATCGCCCGTCCGGAAGTCACCAACCGTCGTCACCCCAGTGAGCCGTGCGATCGTGGCGGGATCTCCAATTTGGAGTCCCGACCTGATCTCCTTACCGAACACTTTGTGAGGTTGAGGCAGGTGGTGGACGGTCTGGCCGTGCGACCCGATCAGATCGACGGATGACAACTCCACACCGCCTTTGCGGGCGATCGATCGTGAGGCGTCGGCAAAGAAATGAGCGATGAGGACATTGAGATCGCAAATAAGATCCACACTACCGGTGCCCGGAAGAGAATTCCTCAGAATTAATTCGCGCAGACCGGGAGGATACGGGTACGTCGCAAAGGCGAGCTGTTGAATGCGGGTTGACGGACCGCACCCGTGGATACGAACAAGCGCGGCATCGATTCCATCGGCAGATGTGCCAGACATCAGCCCGATGACAAGTTTGGTCTTCTTCTTCTGAAGTGCTGCGAGTTTCGACATCGGTCAAACATCCTCGCGGAGTTCAAGTCGGCTGCAAACACGAGCGCCCCACAGGGGGGGCGCTGTGCAGAGAACATTCCTGACGATCACCGCATCGGCAGTGCCTAGATTCCAATCCCCACATAGATTCCAACGACTCGATTATACATTTTAAAATTGCCAGCTTTGTCGAGGGTGGTGAGCCCCATGTCGTACCGCGCATCGATGCGGATGTTCGCGAGTCCAATTCCAACTCCGGCGACAATGCCGAAATCGCTTGCAGTCATATTGCTCTTCACATCGCGTTCACCCGGAAGAAGTCCTCCCTCCTGCTTGGTTTTCGCCGACAGCAAAGTGCTGTACATCGGTCCCGCGTAGATGCTTGAGCTCAGCATGGGAATCGGGAGATGGTACTTGGCAAGAATCGGGATATCGAGATATCCGTACGTATCGGTGTACGTCACCGAACCCACATTCCACTTTGTTCCCTTTATGCTGTAGAGAGCGTTCGCTTCAAACGAAAACGGTCCGGGAACATTGAGCTCAAGGAAGATGCCGGCAGCGTAGTTGGAGACACTCGACGCACCTCCTGGTGCATTGTCCCCACCGACGGTGGCAAGATTCAGTCCGCCAATGAGCCCCTTTGAAAAACCAATCTGCGCACTTGCGGTTCCGGCTGCCATTGCGAGAAACAAGAGAACTATAAGCGTCTTCTTCATGGGTCCTCCAGAATGAGTGAATGTCGGCCGGACTTGGAGGGAAACGCTCATCCTTGCCCCGCCTTTTGAAGCAGATGATCAAAGCTACGGCAGTTCAGGTAGAAAGGCAAGAATTCGCTTGCCAGGCTGGTGTTTCGCGTCACATTGCCCTGTGGGAACCAGAGGCACAATCCCGCGTGTTATTTCGCTACCTCTCAGATCCATTCTCTCACCAAACTGACGGGAATCGTAGAATGGCCGCCAAGAAAAAGACCTACCTCCTCGTTGGTACCAAGAAAGGTGCCTTCATTTATACATCTGACGCTTCCCGGAAGAAATGGACCATGACCGGCCCTATCCTCAAGGGAGCCGAAGTAAATGATATCATCCTGGACACCCGGGCAAAACCCGTGCTCTACGCAAGCGTCAATTCATACTGGTGGGGATCGAATATTCACATCAGCAAGGACGGCGGCAAGACCTGGAAGCAATCGGAAGGCGGACTCCGGTTCGAGGAGGCATCCGGAAAGAAAGTGGAGCGGGCCTGGTGTGTCAGGCCGGGGCACGCGAGCGAGCCGAAGGTGCTGTTCGCCGGCGTCGACCCGGGGGCACTCTTCAAGTCATCGGACTCGGGCAAATCCTGGACGGAGATCAAGAGTCTGAGCGATCATCCCACACGAAAATCATGGAACCCGGGCGCAGGCGGATTGATGGTTCACAGCATCGTCGTACACCCTGCAAATCCAAAGAAGATGTTTGTAGGAATTTCGGCGGCCGGCACCTTTGCGACGGACGATGGAGGCAAGACGTGGGAGCCGCGGAACAAAAATGTTCTTGCGGATTTTCAGCCCGATAAGTTTCCGGTTGCCGGTCAGTGCGTCCACCACCTTGAAGCGCACACGTCGACACCAATCGTGCTCTATCAGCAGAATCATTGCGGGGTCTACAGAAGTGATAATGAAGGACATGACTGGATCGACATCAGCAAGGGGCTCCCGTCACGGTTTGGATTTCCTATCCAGGTGCATCCTCACGATCCCAGGACAATTTTCGTCATACCGGAAGAAGGTGGGGAATTTCGTGCTTCGGCGAAAGGGGAGTTTGCCGTTTATCGAAGTTCGAACAGCGGCAAGAGCTGGAAAAAATCTGTGAAAGGTCTGCCCCCCAAGCCTTCCTTTCTTCATGTGCACAGGCAGGCGATGACACACGACGATCATAATCAGTTCGGCCTCTACGTCGCTTCAACCAACGGACAGATTTTCTGGAGCCGGGACAACGGGACGAGCTGGAAGATGCTCGCGGAGCATCTTCCGCCCATCTATTCTATCAACGCTGCAACGGTCTGACTTCGTACCGGCTCATTGCAGAGATTCGATTTGTCGCCGGGGGACAGCGGTTACACCTCCCGTTCAATCGGGGCGTTGATCAGGTTCCCCCACTCGGTCCACGAGCCGTCATAGTTTCGCACGTCCGGAAAGCCAAGGAGATACTTCAGAACAAACCACGAGTGCGATGAACGCTCGCCGATGCGGCAGTACGTCACGATCACTTTGAGCTCGTTCGAAATTCCCTTCCCGCCGTACAGCGACAGGAGGTCCTCCCTCGCCTTGAAAGTGCCGTCCTCGTTCACAGCCTGCGACCACGGAATGTTCTTCGCTCCCGGAATGTGACCTCCGCGCTGGGCCGTCTCGGACATTCCGAGCGGAGCGATGATTCTTCCAATGAATTCGTCAGGAGATCGCACATCGACGAGCCCGCGCTTCGCCCCGTTGAGCAGTCCCATGACGTATTCGCGTGATGCGCGCAAATCCAGGCTGATTGACGTCACCTTGTAGACCGTCGCAGGATGGATTGGAAAGTGTTCAGTGAGCGGCTTCCCCTCTGCCACCCATTTCTTTCGTCCTCCATTGATAAGACGGACATCCTTGTGACCGTAGTATTTGAGAAGCCAGAACGCGTATGCTGCGAACCAATTATTGTTGTCGCCGTACAAAACGAGCGTCGTGTCTTCGGTCACTCCCGCTTCGCTCAGGAACGACGAGAGTTGATCCTTGCTTAGGATATCGCGCCTCACCTGGTCCTGAAGCTGGGTCTGCCAGTTCCACCCGATTGCTCCTTCGATGTGACTCTTGTCGTACTGCTTCGTGTCGACGTCGACTTCAACGAAGCGGATCTTACGGTCGTTGAGATGTTCCAGTGCCCAGTCGGTTGAGACCAGGACGTCCGGATGTGCGTAGTTGTTCGTCCCCATGGGTGTTCCTCCTCATCACGTACGGTATGTGGTTGCGCTCCCTGCGTTCGTCGGACAAGTTGTGGTTCAGTAGCTCGCCAGAGAGTGATCGATTCTCTCTGCCCAGCCCGAAATTCCGCCGACAAGATTCTTCACTTTCCTGAATCCAATATCGTTGAGAAACTTCACTGCTTTCGCACTCCGGATGCCGCTCGCGCAATACACGATGATCTCGTTAGAAGAATCGAGCTCGTGCACCCTCTGAGGCAGATCATTGAGGGGAATCAGCTTCCCGCCGAGATTCGCGATTTCATACTCATGAGGTTCACGCACATCGAGCAGGAAGAACTCTTCGCGCCTGTCGATCTTCTCCTTCAGTTCTTCGGCTGTGATTTCCCGCTCACGCAGGCCTTCTGTCTCGGCAGCGGAAGGTACTCCGCAAAACGCTTCGTAATCGATCAGCTCGGAAATTGTCGGATGATCGCCGCAGACGGGACAATTGGGATTCCTCCGGAGC
>DATJQB010000130.1:0-6916 GCA_035506075.1 Bacteroidota bacterium
CGTCGCATAAGATCATTGAAGCGCGCATCAGCGCGGAGGTTGTCCATCGCGGGATCCATCTTCATGAAGAGTAGAAAGAACGAGCGCTGTTGATACGCCTTTTCGAGCCAGGCGAATGCTTGGTCCTTTTCACCCAAGCCAGCACAGATCAGGGCGATGAAATACGGTGATACATAGCGACCCTTTGATAATTCTTTGAGCTCAGCGAGCAATTTGCGCGCTTCGGCTTTGCGTCCCGCTTTCGCATAAGCATAGCCGAGATTTCCGAGCTGATGCGGTGCCGGATCCAGCGCGCTGGCCTTCTCGAGTTCTTTTATCCCTGCGGCGTATTCACCCTCGAACACAAGAGCGTTGCCGAGCGTCATGTGCGGTAAGCGGGAATTTGGAAACATCTCGAGGGCTTTACGCGATATGGCAACACATTCGTCGTACTGCCGTGCAAAGGAGTGGGGCAGACAGCGATCAACATTCATCTGTAGGTTTACCGGGTCAAGCTGTTGGGCGATGGTCATTTCTGCAAGAGCTTCCGTGGTCCTACCCATCATCGAAAGAAACCAGCCATAATTATGATGCGCCTCAGCATAGTTGGCATTCGACGCGATCACCTGCTGAAAGTCTTTTTCCGCGCGTGGAAAGTCCCAATCGTACTGAAACTCAATGATGGCATTGACCGTGCGCGCTTGGACGAGTTCATCGTCAATGCTCAAAGCACTCTCTATGTCTTGCTTGGCTTTGGACGTCGCCTTGCTCATCGGCAAAAGTAAGTCGCCCATTGAAAAGAAAGTCTCTGCGCGCGCAGCATAGGCGAGAGCATAGCGGGAATCCAGAGCAATTGCCTGGTCGAAGAGCTGATTCGCACGTTCAAGGTTCTCTTCAGAAAAATTGGTAAAATAATATCGGCCCTGAAGATAAAGCCGGTACGCTTCCGCGTTCTCAGTATATCGCTTCGAGACTTGTTCCTGCTGCGGCATGGTCAATCGAATGCGCAACGCATCCGTGACTTGCTGGGCGATTTCGTCCTGCACCGTAAACACATCGCCGGCTTTCCGAATGAAATGATCTCCCCAGAGTTGGATATTCTGTTCAACGTCAGTCAATTCCGCCCGCACATCGAGGGATTCGCCCTGCATCAGCACTCTCCCGGTGAGAATTGATCGCACACCGAGTTTTTCCGACACCTTTGGCAAATCGATTGGCTGATTCTTGTAGCTGAACACTGAATAACGCGCGATGACCTTTACATTCGGCAGCTTCGACAGACTGTTGATGAGCGATTCGGTCACGCCATCTGAAAGATATTCGGTGCTTTGATCGCGTGTCATGTTCTCAAAAGGCAGGACCGCGATCGAATGGATCGTTTTGGTCTCTCGACTCGGAAGTAATAACCGTATGGCAACAATTGCGGCGACCGCAACGGTAACCGCTCCATAGACGTATCGCTTTGTCTTCCGGGGAATCCTCCAACTAATCAATCGTCGCTTCGCCGCACCGGCCTCCATCTCTTTCAAGAGTGATTTTAGGTCTGCCGTGATTTCATCTGCCTTTTGAAGACGACGGTCAGGATTTTTCGCTAACGCCTTCTCCACGATCTGTTCAAGCTTCATCGGGACTTCAGGACGGAGACGTGTTAGATGTTCAGGCTCCTCGTTCATCAATCGATAGAGAACCACCTGCTCGTATTCACCTTTGAAGGGCATCTGCCCTGTGAGCATTTCATAGAGCACAACACCGAGCGACCAGATATCAGTACGGTGATCCACCGTCTCTCCCAGGGCCTGCTCCGGAGACATGTATGCGACGGTTCCTACCGTTGTACCAGTCTTGGTTATCTTCGATTGTCCCGCCAACTTCGCCAAGCCAAAGTCGACGATCTTTGCTTCACCTCGCTCCGTGATAATGATGTTCGCAGGCTTGACATCGCGATGGCTAATGCCTGCTTCGTGAGCACGTGACAAACCCTCCGAAACCTGTTCGGCGATCTGGATTGCTTCCTTGATCTCAAGCGCTCCACGCTCAATCTTCGTCTTCAACGTCTCTCCCGCATAGTAGGCCATCGCGATGAACATCCGACCGTCATCGGTTTCGTTGATCTCGAAGATAGTTCCGATGTTCGGATGGTCGAGGCCGGAAGCCGCACGCGCTTCGTGGATGAAGCGCGCTTTGGTCGGTTCGTCACGAGTGAGATTGGGGGGAAGAAACTTGAGAGCTACGGGGCGATGGAGTTTGGTGTCTTCGGCTTTATAGACGATACCCATCCCGCCTTCGCCGATTTTTTCGAGAATCTTGTAATGGGAGATTGTTTGGCCGATCATTGAATTTGAATTCATGCCTTTCCAGATAAGCCAGCGTCAGTTTGCCGTTTCTCTCAGGCGCAGCACCGCATTCGTGCACCAGAGAACACAACGTCCCGTCATTGCTTGGGTGCAGAACCCATGGGCACCGACGAGTAGGATTGGACGATCGCTGCCAATGCCGCCAACGCTTCTTCTCGATGCTGAAGTTCGGGCACATAAAGCGATAGAACAATCACAGCGTTGATATCTTCGACGTAAGCATTGACGCTTTGCCAGTCTTTGTAGGCAGACGTAATGACGGTTACCTTCTTCCCATCCCTGGTCGTGAGCGGTGAATGTTCAGTGTGCTGCGCCCCATGCGCAGGATCAAAGTGAGCGGCATACGAAAGAAGGTTCGCCAAGGTGTTCTTGCCTTCAATTCTCTTCGTAGCAGGCAAGACCTCGATCATACAATGACCTGATCCCAACGCGGGGGCATACAGGACAGCTCGAGCAGCAAATCGAAGTGCACGACCCGTGGTGTCAAGGTTCCATCCGTTGGGAATAGAGATTGTAAAGGCGTATTCAGCACTACCAAGAGTGATGTCGCTTCTCGATTGAGTACCGGTTTGTTGTGCAGAAGCACACGTAACTAGGACGACCAGAAGGAACATGAAACAGGATCGCATAATACACCTTCGGTTGAGTGTTTTGAGTTCATGCAAATTGTCTCTGATTGTCAGCTGGCAAGAATCACTCACTCGATTTTATTAAGATTTCCTAATAATATCAATAATGAGAATCCCTAACTTTTTTGACTTTCGTCCTCCTCAGCGCTGTGCTCCGGGGAACCAGACTCACGATAGACATCCCGCCATGATTCGACCAAGGAATAGCTGATTGATTACCAGGACCTCCGCCAGGCAGCACCAACAGTTTCCCCCTTGGCGGCATCAAGCGCCCTAAACTCACTATCTAAGGATCAAAAGAGGATACCCCAAATTTCGAGACTCTCTTGCATCAGAAACGAGGGCTCACCAATTTCCTACTTCATCAACCTCCATCCTTATGGAAACGATCCTACGCTGCTGCCCGATATTCTCCAAGCTGCCGCTCCTTCCTCATAGGAAAACCACGATATCATTGTCCGACATCTGCACTCTCAGCCTCAGCAACGGGCGCACAGCCGGGCCGTGTGTCACGGCGCCATGCTCGTCGTATGAGCTTCCATGGAGAGGACAGTGGAAACGCTGACCATCGTAGTTCACTGGATTGTCTGCATGCGTGCAACGAAGCAGCAACGCCACGTAGCTTTCGTCGTTCTCCCGACGTACGGCAATGTCGTAGGTGAGATTCTCCGGCCTCACAATACGGATTGTAGTTTCATCGAAGATCGACTTTGGAATTCTTACCGTGCGATCCTTCACGGTGGCATGATAAATAGCGACGGAAGTGCACGACATCAGTCCTTCGGATATCAGCCCGGCTCCCATCGCAATGCAAAGCGTGCAGGAGCTCCTGATAAACTCTCTTCGTTCCATTGAAGTCACCTCAGAACGAGAAACCGATTCCCAGGTTGAGGTAAGATCTCCTCACACCCGAGGCAGTTCCTAGGCGGCGAATGTCTGCTTTCACCACAACGTTCTCATCGGGGAAATAGCATATCCCACCAATAAGATGACTCTGGTCGAGAGCGGGATCGGGGGCACCGTTGATCGGAATAGAGGCGTTCAAGTTGAGCCTTTCCCATCGCAGGAAGAAAGGAAGCGACTGCGTCGTTTCCGAACAGAGAGCCCTTAGGACATCGTACGATGCCTCCGCATAGAAACCGAACTCCGTGTTTGGAGTGTTATTTCCATACGCGCGATTGATATCGAAAGCGTCAGGTATGGAGATAACAGCACCTAGACCTCTGAACCGGAACCCATTCGTTTCGTACTGGACGTCCGCCTCACCAATGAGGACCGGAGTTCCGAACGCGCCTCCTTTGAGCCCTAAGCTGTCAGCACCTTCCGAAGAAAGTCCAACGGTTCCACCGTAATAGCCCGATATTTGTCCCCTGACGTTGGCCTGGTTCCACTGCACTGAACCAGTCAAGGCCAGATTTTTTGCAGTCGCATTCCTGCCTTCGAAGCGTCCCTCTCGAATCCCGCTCCCATGCTGAAAAGTCGCGCTGTTCAGACCGTTTACCAGAGCAAGGCCATAGCTGAGAGGAAAAGAGTTCAGGCTGCCATAATAACCGATCCCGAGTTCCCTCCAGGTGGAAGGCAAGACCCACGTTTCCACTTGAGTCCGTTCATTTCCATTGAAGGATGTGGGTAGGTGATCCTCATTCATGATCCCGACGCGGGGCAGGAACAGTCCCGCCACAAGATGGTGGCTCCGATCAAGATCAAATCTCACATATGCCTGTTCGTAGGCGATCTCACCACCTTCCTCTCCTCCGCTGACTTTGGCATCCTCCACCTCGAGCTCGCTAAAGAACGAGATCGTCGAGTTGAATCGATGCCCTACAAACAACACCACTCGTTCCAGATCGATCAAAGACTGGCTGTTGCTCAAATCGTTTTGATAGATCATGTTGCCGTATCCACCAACAGAAGTCTCAACTTGTGATGTAGATCCTTGGGAAACAGAATCCTCGGCCGTGTTGCCTACCTGCTGACTGAATAAAAGTATCGGTACCTTCACAAAAAGGAACAGCACACAAAAACGCCCACGCTTCCACATGACAGACTCCGTAATTGATTGAACATTGGTCGTGACTCATGTTTCTGACCACCCAGACTGATGGTCCCAACTGGACGCAGCTTGCTAATCGGATATATCAGTCTGAATTGAAACCCGACTAATTTAGTCGTATTACTTAGAGAAGTCAATCTGGAAGTGCCGAAAAAGGAGGAAAAATGAGGTTTCTCAGGAATGAGTTTTAGTTTTGACCAGCAGAGTCTGCATCGAGCTGTCAGCGCACTCATTAGAAGCATTGGCTTCGACGAGTCACGCCATCCCGTTGCTGCCCATGTGTATGCTTCCCAACGGTAGGTCCGCCCGCCGCACCTCTGCTTCGAAGGAGTACTGCGGACCGGCCAACAAGAAACAGCATTGGCACGCAGGCGCCTTTTCTTGTCGGCGTCATTGCGGCATCTTCAAACAAGGGCGGCTTCGTTTCATCGCATCCAGCGCCGCTGAATCATAGGCTTGCATCATTCCCCACCAATTCTTCACCCATTGCTGATTCCCAAACTGCAATACCCAAGTAAAATAGGATTTCCATTATTCTACTCTGAAGCCCCAAAGTAAAACAAGCCTACATCTGTTCTTGCGGCTTCGCCACCCGCCTGACGACATTCAGTGGTAGCGGGAGGCTCCGCCGCCTCAAGAAAAGATTCCTTCAGCAATAACGCCTTCCTCACTCGTTCATTCCACTCTGCTCCACATTTTTTTCATTCATAGTTTTGAAACCTTCCGAGTCGCCTCGCTTCATTCCCTCGTTCGTCGGCGTAATTGCAGCCTAAACTCAACAATGGGTCCAATCCCAAAGGGATCCCTTCTTCGAATCGGCCCCTTAGGGGCGGGACCGGATTCGGCAACAACTGCAGTCCAGAGAACGAAGTCCCTATTCACAGAGGCGGATGAGGAGAGAAATGCGATGAAATCTCATTATCCCCGACAAGAACCCTGTCTCGCGCACTGTCGACAACTGGATCCCTCACCGTGCACATAACGTGCCCTTGTCGTCAAACTCTGAATTATGACTCAGATGCTCTGAAGCTCAACATGCGATGAGCTGATCGGACTTCGGATTCTCAGTGCAGACTGCATCATACCTTTGCGATTGCGGGCATATGGTGTTTCTGCTTGTTCGGATTGTAACGAAATCCTACATTTTCGAAAAGGACTGAGTCAAAATCGTCCCAACATAGAATGATCGTGTGTGATTCTCTCATGAATGTGAAGCGGTGCGCGACAAGGAAGTGATGGTCACTTAATGGTACTCGATGATTATGCCAAATAAGATTTGAGCTACACTTCTTACGAGGGAGGCAACAAATGTTGGACTGGATCAAAAAGATCATAACCTCATGGCGACAGCGGACGGGATCCCCGACTCTCGGTCTGGCTCTTGGCGGGGGTGGCGTGAGGGGTCTCGCCCACATCGGAGTACTGACTGTTCTTGAACGCGAGGCGATTCCCCTTAACGCAATCGCCGGAACCAGCATGGGCGCGATAGTTGCAGCATCGTATGCTTTAAACCGCGAGTTCGACAGCCGGCGCCTCACAGAACAAGCGACCAGGCTGAGCACAATAGTGCCCGTACTATCGAGGACAGTCGGGAAAGGTCAAGACACAATCCTCGATCGCCTGCGTCTGTTTGCTGACATCGAACGGTTTCTCTTCGACTCTGTTTGGGGTTGGGGTTCACTCCAAGAGGTTTCGGTGAAGGAGTCATTGGCCGAACTCACTATGGGCAAAGATCTTCAAGAAGGCAAAATCCCGGTCGCAGTGGTTGCCACCGACCTTCTGAGCGGTGAGAAAGTCGTCTTCAACGATGGGCCAGCTGCCATCGCATTGCAGGCAAGCGCGGCCATTCCGGGATTCTTCCCTCCAGTCCTCTATCAGGAAAGACTACTCGCCGACGGCGG
>DATJQB010000131.1:0-10041 GCA_035506075.1 Bacteroidota bacterium
ACGAATGAAACATCCATCGTCATCGACGTGGCGCTGGATGGAACCGGCGCGTATGCAGTCGACACCGGCATTGGCTTCTTTGACCACATGCTGGCTCAGCTCTCGAAACATTCCCTCATCGATCTGAAGGTCGCGACCAAAGGCGATCTGCACGTCGACGAGCATCACTCTATTGAAGATACCGGACTTGCCATCGGAGCGGCAATCCGTCAGGCGCTTGGAAACAAAGTCGGTATTGAACGGTACGGATTTTATCTTCCGATGGACGAATCGTCGGCACAGGTTGCACTCGATCTCAGCGATCGGCCGTACTTCGTCTTTGAAGGGACGTTTGAACGCGAACGAGTCGGTGAACTACCCACAGAGCTTGTGGAGGATTTTTTCAGGGCTCTCGCAGACGGCCTGCGAGCGAACCTGCACGTGACTGTTCGCGGGCGGAATGACCATCACAAGATTGAGGCGATCTTCAAGGCTGTCGCCCGGAGCCTGAAGCAGGCTGTCGCCCTTGACCAGCGTTCGCCATCCACCCTTCCATCGACAAAAGGTGCATTGTGATCGGCATCGTGGATTATGGAGCCGGCAATATCCGCTCGGTTGGCAATGCCCTTGACCGGCTCGGCGAGAAGTTTTTCGTCTCAGGCAATGTTGAAGAGCTGCGACGCGCGGAGAAGCTTATTCTCCCTGGCGTCGGCGAAGCCCGCTCGGCGATCGAGTCTCTCGGTCATGTTGGACTCCTTCAGTGGCTGCCGACGGTGAGTGTCCCGTTTCTCGGTATCTGTATCGGCATGCAGATTCTCTTTGAGCGATCGGACGAGCGTGACACGGAGTGCCTTGGGATTGTCCCGGGGAGCGTGACACGGTTTGACAACTCCAGGGTAAAGGTTCCACACATGGGCTGGAACAACCTGCGCACCAGGGGCTCGAGTCCGCTCTTCGAGGGAATACGCGACGGCGAGTTCTTTTATTTTGTGCATTCGTATGCCGCGCCTCTCATTCCGCAGACGATCGGGGCGACAGAATACGGCGTTGCATTTTCGTCTGCTGTCCAGCACAAGAATTTCTACGGCGTTCAGTTCCACGCGGAGAAGTCCGGGAACGCCGGTCTCCAGGTTCTGAAAAATTTCGTGACCCTATGCTAGTGTACCCGGCCATCGATCTTTACGAAGGAAAGTGCGTCCGTCTCCGGAAGGGAGATTATGCCACGCAGACGGTCTATTCCGACTCGCCGGCGGATGTAGCACGCTCGTACGTCGAGCATGGGCTGAACCATCTTCACGTCGTCGACCTTGAAGGGGCGAAACAGGGCCACCTTGTCAATCAAAGGGCGATCGAATCAATTCTCAACGTCCCGGGGGTTGAAGCTCACGTCGGGGGCGGCATCCGGTTGAGGGCCGACATATCGTACCTGTTCCTTGCCGGTGCCAGGCGGGTGGTTGTCGGAAGCGTGGCCGTGAAGACACCGCATGTTGTCCAGGAATGGCTGCGGGAATTCCAGAGCGAGCGATTCGTGATTGCTGTGGATATTCTGAAAGGATCGGTGGCACACTCCGGTTGGCTTGCCCAGGCAAACCTGACGCCGGCGACGTTCATCGACTCAATGACGCAGTTTGGAGTTTCATATTTCCTCTGCACAGATATTGACAAAGACGGCATGCTCAATGGACCAAATGCAGCGTTGTATTCCACGCTGAGCAAGGAGTTTCCTTCCGCGCACTTCATCGCATCGGGGGGCATCACGACGATGGCAGATATTGACAATGTGAGCGGTGCCGGATGCTGGGGAGCCGTTATCGGCAAAGCACTGTATGAAGGACGGATCAATCTCGGCGAGCTTGGCCGTCGATCAACACTATGAGGATTCATGCTCACGAAACGCATCATCCCGTGCCTCGATGTAAAGGACGGAAGGACAGTGAAGGGAACAAAGTTCGTCGATTTGCGCGACGCAGGCGATCCTGTCGAACTGGCGGCTCGCTACTCTGCTGAAGGCGCGGATGAGCTCGTGTTCCTTGATATCAGCGCATCAAGGGAAGGGCGGAAGACGTTCTTGTCCGTGGTTGAGCGTGTGGCGCGGGCAATCCAGATTCCGTTTACAGTCGGAGGCGGGATTAGTACTGTCGACGATGTCCTGCGTGCCCTCGACGCCGGGGCGGATAAGGTTTCGCTGAACACGGCAATCATTCAGCGGCCGGACTTTCTCCAGGAGGCATCCACGGCGGTCGGAGCGCAATCCATTGTCGCAGCCATCGACGCCAAACGACGCGCGAAGGGATGGGGCGTTTGGATCAAGGGAGGATCGGAAGAGACATCGCTCGATGCGATCGCGTGGGCCCGGGAAGCGGTTCAGCGCGGCGCCGGCGAACTGCTCGTGACGTCCATGGACAGCGATGGCACAAAAGCCGGGTACGACCTCGAGCTGCTTCGCACTCTTTCATCGTGCACGGGTGTTCCCCTCATAGCATCCGGCGGGGCGGGAACAGTGGAACATCTCAGGGACGCCATCACCATCGGCCGGGCAGATGCCGTGCTTGCGGCAAGCATTTTTCATTATCAGCAGATTTCTCTTCTCGAGATCAAACACTATCTGGATATGAACAGCATTCCGGTGCGATTATGATCGACAAACTGAATTTCGCCAAACTGAACGGACTTGTTCCCGCCATCGTCCAGGAAGCAACGACCAACCAGGTTCTCATGGTCGGCTTCATGAATCGCGAGGCCGTAGAGCGAACCATCAACGATCGCAAGGTGACATTCTGGAGCAGAACGAAGGGGCGGCTCTGGCAGAAAGGTGAGACCTCAGGCAATACGCTTGCCCTCTCGTCCGTGCACATCGACTGCGACGGCGACGCATTGCTGATACGCGCCATCCCGGCCGGGCCGGTTTGTCACACCGGATCGTTTACATGTTTTGGGGAAGAGAAGAGCGCGGGCTCCGACGGAGTTCTTGAAGGCCTTCAGGAAATTATTCGTGAACGCGCCGGTACCACGTCACACGAATCGTACACAGCGAAACTTCTTGCCAGGGGGACGCCGAGGGTTGCACAGAAGGTGGGCGAAGAAGCTGTGGAGACTGTTGTCGCGGCGATGCAGGGTGACACAAAGGCATTGAAGGAAGAAGCCGCTGATCTTTTGTATCACCTTCTTGTTCTTCTGCGGGACCAGGGGGTCGCCCTGGCTGACGTCACGGAAGTTCTCAAACAGCGGATGCTGAAACCGGGAGGAACCGAGTCGAAAGGTTCCACGCAGGTGAAGAGTTAAGCCTCTTTGTGCAGGAAGGTATGACCCGCCTGCTGCAGCGCCTGCACTGCATTGACGAGGTTTTCCTCCATGACGAAGATGTAGTCTGTTTTGAATGAGCTCATCACAAACATCGGGATGCCCGCCTCGGCGAGGGGCTGGGCAAGCGATGCCAGAACTCCCACTTCATCGAGCTTCAGCTCACCCTCAACCTTGAAGCATCTCCAGCCGAGTTCCTGCTGAACGTTGTTAGGGGCCATGTAGTCCGGGCAGACAATCGACAGCTCATCGTCCGTGCGAATGATGAAACACATTTCGCCCTGGCTGAGGATGGAGGGGATTTCCGCGAATTGGGGCAGCTTGTTGATTGTAAACGTCTCACCAAGCATGTGAAGACTGAGTTTCCTCATGGCGAACGGTCCTTATCGGGTCGTTGTCGATCGGCAGGATGTCTTCCTTGGAAAATGTACCACATCGTGTTCAATCCCGCAAGCTTCTCCGTCAATTGATTGAACGAGAGCTTAAAATTCAGTAGTATCAGAATGCGAATCCACTAGCTATTCAGCCCACCCGGTTGGAGAAGATCTCATGAGACTCAAATCCCGTTTTCTTGTCGTTCTGCTCTTCGTTGCCATCCCGCTCTCGTTCCTTGCAGCCCAATCGTCTGTTGCCCAGCGCCATGACCAGGAGGCTCAGAAGATCGTAAAGGAAGCCCTCGGCTCAAATAATTCCATCGGGATCCTTACCGATTTGTGCACATCGATCGGCAACCGGATCAGCGGATCGCCGAAGGCTGCGAAGGCAGTGGAATGGGCGAAACAGAAGATGGAAGAGTACGGATTTGAGAACGTTCACCTTGAGCCCGTGATGGTGCCTCACTGGGTGCGCGGCAATGTCGAAGAGGCCTACCTGCTCCTCCCGTCCGGACAGAAAGAAAAGCTGAAGATGACGATGCTCGGCGGCACCATCGGCACGCCGCCGGAGGGCATCACCGCTGAAGTTGTCGAGGTGCGATCGTTCGATGAGTTGAAGAAACTCGGCGACAAGGCAAAAGGAAAGATCATTTTCTTCAATCGCCCGATGGACCGGACGCTTCTCTCCACGTTCGCAGCATATGGAGGAGCCGTCGATCAACGCGGCGGGGGATCCATCATGGCGGCATACTACGGAGGCGTCGCAGCAGTGGTCCGTTCGATGACGACGCGCATCGACGATTTTCCCCACACCGGTGGCATGATGTACGTGGACACCGTTAAGAAGGTGCCGGGCGTCGCGATCAGCACGCGCGATGCCGAGCATGTCAGCAAGCTCCTTGCTTCCGGTACCAAGGTACGCATTCAGCTGAAGCTCACGGCAGAGACGCTGCCCGACGTTGAATCGGCGAACGTCGTCGGCGAGCTCCGCGGCACGGAGAAACCCAACGAGATTATCGTCGTGGGCGGGCATCTCGACAGCTGGGATATCGGGCAAGGAGCACACGATGACGGAGCCGGAATTGTCCAGTCGATTGAAGCGCTGAGGATTCTCAAGGCGCTTGGGCTGAAACCGAAGCGGACAATCCGCGCTGTGATGTTCATGAATGAGGAAAATGGTTTACGGGGTGGGATTGCATATGCGGCGAAAGACCGGCCCGGAGAAAAGCACATCGCCGCCATCGAATCTGATGAAGGCGGATTCTTGCCGCGCGGCTTCGGCATTTCCGATTCCGCCGCCTACCGAAGAATTGCCCCCTGGGCTCCGCTTCTTGCTTCGTTCGGGGCAGACCGGATCGTCCTCGGCGGCGGTGCAGCCGACATCAGCCCGCTTGCAGAGAAGGGAGTCCCCCTGATCTCCCTGTCCCCCGATCAAAACCGGTATTTTGACTCGCATCATTCGGACAATGACATTCTTAGCGCAGTGAACGAGCGAGAACTTGCGCTCGGTTCGGCAGCATTGGCCATCCTGACATATGTCATAGCGCAGGAAGGCATGTAAATCGGACTTCCCGGCCCGCGAAGGGCACGCACCTTCGCGGGATTCAATTCCTGTACGAGACGCCGTGAAGCTTCTTCTGCTTTCTCTTCTTGCAGTTCTCTCATTTTCGTGCACGCCCTTTCCAGGGCGCGGAGACCTTGCCTCCTCCGTCGATCCGCTTTTCACGGAGTACAGCCTGCCCGGCGCCCCGGGAGCATCTCTCGCAATCATCCGCGATGGCGACGTCATGTACAGCAAGGCCTATGGGCTTGCCGACGTGGAGAAGAACATCCCCGCAACAACAGCGACAAACTACAGGCTCGCCTCGGTTACGAAACAATTCACAGCAACAGCCATCCTGAAGCTCGTTGATGGTGGAACGCTTTCGCTCGACAGCAGGATCACCGACGTGCTTCCGGGGATGCCGGCGTATGCACACGAGGTTCGCATCAGGCATCTTCTTACTCATACATCGGGGTTGGTGGATTACGAAGACTTCGTTCCCGACACGCAAACCGTGCAAGTACTCGACACTGATGTCTTGCGCATCCTGAGCGGCATTGATTCCGTTTATTTTCCTGCCGGGACACAATTCCGGTACAGCAATTCCGGCTACGCTTTGCTTGCGCTCGTGGTCGAATCCGTGTCCGGACTCTCGTTCGCGGAATTCCTCAAGCAGAATATTTTCGAGCCGCTGGGCATGCATCACACGCTCGCATACCAAAAAGGAATTTCGACCATCGACAACAGGGCGTTTGGTCATTCGAAAGCGGAGCACGGTTTCGTACAAACGGATCAGAGCAATACAAGCGCTGTCCTTGGCGACGGGGGCGTGTATTCTTCGGTTGAGGATCTTTGCAGGTGGGATCGGGAGCTTTACGAAAGCCGTCTCATCAGTCCGCGCCTGAGACGAGCGTCGTTCACTCCATTCACACTTCGGGATGGCACGCCCACAAAATACGGTTTCGGCTGGTTCATCGAGCCGAACGGCAAACGTACATCAGTCTATCATACAGGATCAACACGAGGATTCCGCAATGCGATTTACCGCCTTCCTGAAGAGCGTCTCACCGTTATCATCCTCACAAATCGCAACGACGGTGAGCCAATCAAGATTGCTGAAAAGGTGGCGGAAATTGTCTTGGGCCGATGAGCCGTGCGTTCATCCTGATTCTCGTTTGGTCGCCGGGTTCCGTTCATCTCTCGTTTCCCGATCTGTTCGCCTCACCAATCATTCTTCACTCTCTCACGCGCAGTCGACGTTGATTGATGGTTATTATTTGATGTCTACGGGCCCCTTCCCCATTGGCTTTTCCCCAATTTTTGGATAAACTCTCTTTGTTCTTCATCGGGTCACGATGAACAATCCGGTCGGAGAGAGTCTCCGGCTGTTTCGCCATTCTGCACTTCGGAGTACTGCATGGGTCTTCTTCACGATCTGTTTGAAATCGTTCTCCACCTTGACAAACACCTTTTCGACCTCTGTGCGCAATACGGTACATGGGTTTACGCGATCCTCTTCGTCATTATTTTCTGTGAGACGGGTCTTGTCGTCACCCCGTTTCTTCCCGGCGACTCCCTGTTGTTCGCCGTGGGGTCGCTCGCAGCGATCCAGGCGCTCGATCTGACGAGTTCCATCCTGCTGCTTGTTGCGGCGGCGGTACTCGGCGATACGGTGAATTACTGGATCGGGAACTACGTCGGCCCGAAGGTGTTCCATCAGGAACAGAGCCGTTTCCTGAACAAGGAGTACCTTGTGCGGACGCACCAGTTCTTCGAGAAGCACGGCGGCAAGACGATCATCATCGCCCGCTTCCTTCCGATCATCCGCACATTCGCTCCGTTTGTTGCAGGCATCGGGAGCATGACGTACCGGCGTTTTCTTTCTTTCAATGTTGTCGGCGGTGCACTGTGGGTGCTGTTGTTTGTTCCCGCCGGCTATTTCTTCGGCAGCGTTCCGATCGTCAAGAACAACTTCAGCCTCGTGATCATCGCGCTCATCCTGATCCCGGGCATTCCAAGTCTCCTCGAGGTGATCAGAATTCAACTGAAGAAGCGGAGAACGCGCGGCTCTTAATCCAGCGGTGTGTTATTCCTCAGAACACGTTCAACAAGTTGCCGGAGTCTTCAATGCCCCGTCAGAATATTTCAAGCGGCGCGCCGTGGGAACCGATCGTCGGCTATTCGCGCGCGGTACGGATCGGCAATACGATCCACGTCGCAGGCACCACGGGTATCGGTCCGGATGGAAAGGTCGTCGCAACGGGAGACGCATACGCACAGGCGGTGCAGGCCTTCCGGATCATCGAGGACGCTCTCAAGTCGGCCGGGGCAGGGCTCAAGGACGTCGTTCGCACGCGCACGTTCGTCACTTCCATCGATGTATGGAAGGATGTCGCGAAAGCGCACGGCGAATGCTTCCGCGATATTCGTCCGGCAGCGACAGTCGTCGCTGTGCACGCACTCATCGACCCAGACATGCTTGTCGAGATCGAGGTCGATGCAATGATCGAACCATAGTCGGGATCGGACGCGCTCATGAAGTACTTCAGTCGATGCTGCATTCTCCTTTGCATTTGTGTACAGATTTCCCTCGGCCAAATAAGCTCGTTCAGATTCGCTTGGCTGAGTGACACACACGTCGGCACGGCGACCGGCGCTGCAGATCTTGAAGCTTCCGTCAGAACAATCAATTCTATGGCGGACGTCGCCTTCGTCATTCTCTCTGGTGATATCAGCGAGATGGGATTCGATCACCAGCTCGAGCTCGCCAAAACAATCCTCGACAGTCTGCACAAACCGTACTATATCATACCGGGCAATCACGATACAAAGTGGTCCCCTTCCGGTTGCACAAAATTCTCGTCGTTATGGGGGAAGGATCGGTTCATTGTCAACTATGGCGGGTACCGGTTCGTCGGCATGCATGAGGGTCCGATCATGAAAATGGGGGACGGACATTTCCCTCCGGAAGATCTTCGCTGGCTTGACTCAACGCTTGCCGCACTTCCCGACAAGCATCAACCATTGATCTTCATTACTCACTACCCGCTCGATCCGGGAATTGACAACTGGTACGAAGTAACGGACCGCCTGAAGCATTTTAACACTCAGGTTGTCCTTGTGGGTCACGAACACCGGAATCGTGTCGCCTCATTTGAAGGAATCCCGGGCATTGTGGCGCGCTCGAATCTCAGCAGCGAACGATCTCCGGGCGGATTCACCATTGTCGATGTTCGGGCAGATTCCATGTGCGTCACAGAATGCAATCCGGGCAAACCAACTCAACAACCCTGGTACACTCTTGCCCTGGGGCCGCGCAACTTTTCCGACACAACAGATCGCCCGGAACGACCTGAGTACGGCATCAACAAGACGTATCCTGACGTCAAACAGACCTGGACGGTTCACGCCGGGTCCACGATCGCATCAACACCCTCAGTAAGCGGGAATAACGTCATCGTCGGAAACAGCAGCGGCCGGGTAACTTGTTATTCTCTGAACGACGGCGCGATCCGTTGGGAATTCAAGACCGGCGGAACCGTTTACTCAACCCCGGACGCGGCGGATGGCAGGGTCGTCTTCGGATCTTCCGACCGGACAATTTATTGTCTCGATGTGAAAAGCGGCAGGAAGCTCTGGAGCGTGCAGGCCGCTGCGCCTGTCCTCGCTGCAATGGCGATCCGTGACGGCGTTGTGTATGCGGGAGCGAGTGATGGAGTATTCCGTGCGATCGACCTGACGACAGGAGCGATCCGATGGCAGCACGCAGGGATCGAAGGTTTCGTTGAGGCAAAACCGCTTGTCTTCGACGGAAAAGTCATTTTTGGCGCATGGGACACTTATTTGTACGCGTTGGATATTCGCGACGGCTCACTCGTCTGGAAATGGACAAACGGTAATAATGGAATCCTTTATTCTCCCGCGGCATGCTGGCCCGTCGGCGCACACGGGAAGATTTTCATCGTCGCCCCGGACCGGTGCATGACGGCGATCGACGCTCAGACGGGGAAGACACTCTGGAGGTCAAAACGCCATCAGGTCAGAGAGTGCATCGGGATATCCGAAGATGGCGAACGGGTGTATGCACGCTGCATGACCGACACGGTGATCGCCCTTTCGACCAGGTCCTCTGTGCCGACCGAGGTATGGGTCTCGTCGTGCGGATATGGATACGACATCGATCCCTCGATGCCGATGGAGCATCATGGCGAAGTTGTGTTCGGCACGAAGAACGGACTTGTCTACGGACTTGATGCGTCATCAGGCAAGGTTCGTTGGACACACAAAGTGGGAGTCACCATTGTCAGCACACCGAACATCGTTGACGATCACAGGGTGCTTGTTTCGGATCTCGACGGTACGGTCACATTGATCGATCATTCTGAATAGAACCCGGCGCCGACTGCGCTGGATGGAAGGAGATTTGGACATGTCCGACATTCGATATCCTGTAGGAACGTTTGCCCCCAAACCAAGCTTGACCGTTGCGGATCGGTCGACGCTGATCGATCAGATTGCCGAAGCACCACAGAAGCTTCGCGAGGCTGTCAAAGGCCTGACCGACCAGCAACTGGACGTGCCGTATCGTGAGGGAGGATGGACAAGCAGGCAGGTGGTCCACCACGTGCCCGACAGTCACATGAACGCGTACATTCGGTTCAAGCTTGCAATGACAGAAGACAATCCGACGATCAAGCCCTACAACGAGAAATTATGGTCGGAGCTTGTCGACGCCAGACTCTCGCCGGTTGAACCTTCGTTGGTTCTCCTCGAGTCGGTTCATTCGCGGTGGACGATATTCCTGCGTTCGATGAAACCTGAAGATTTCGCGCGTCCATTGAATCA
>DATJQB010000132.1:0-7470 GCA_035506075.1 Bacteroidota bacterium
GAGAGGCTGCAGGAACTGGAGAAACAGCGAGAGGAGCTTGAAATTCGATTGTTGTCGGTCGAGACTCAGAAAAGTGCGGACACCGAATTCCGGGACAGCGCTCGCGCAGTCGCGAGCTTTATCCTTGGCTTTGAGGAGAGCTTCAGAAATGCGACTCTATTCAACAAGAAGGCTTTGCTGAAGAAGGTTATCTCAAATGTCGTGGTAGATCGCAAGCAGAGCCTGATTCATCTTTCCACCCGCCTCATCCCTCCCGTCACACCAACCCTGGAATACCTGCTAAAAAAAGAAACGGCAGCCACAAAAGTTGTGACTGCCGGTTGTAGCGGGGGCAGGACTTGAACCTGCAACCTTCGGGTTATGAGCCCGACGAGCTTCCAATTGCTCCACCCCGCGATCATGTACTCAACTGCGCGCTGACTTTTTCCTGAAGGAGTCCCTCATATCGGGACTCGTCGAAAGTCAGCCCGCGATCGTTGTGACATTCAATATACAACCATTTTGACCTCAAGTCAAGGTGTCTTTCTCTTCCAGATTATCAATCGATCATGTTGCTCCGGCCGACATCTTGAACACATTTTCGTTATTTTCCCTCCGTGAAGGATATTCATGAACATATCAAGACGATTTTCTCCGAGTCCGGCACACTGAGTGCCATCCCTGAATTCGAGTTCCGCCCGCAACAACTCGAGATGGCGCAGGCAATTGCTTCTGCAATCGAGGACCGATCACACCTTATCGTCGAAGCTCCCACCGGTGTCGGCAAGAGCCTCGCGTATCTCGTTCCGGCAATTCTTCACGCAGTGCTCCGGGACAGAAAAGCGATTGTCTCGTCGCATACGAAAAACCTCCAGGAACAACTCCTTCGCAAAGACGTCGAGCTCGCCCGACGCATCCTTCCCGTGGAGTTCCACGCGGTCCTCCTGAAGGGACGCAAAAACTATCTCTGCACAACAAGGCTCGAGAACGCCATGAGCCATCAACGTCAACTGTTCGGAAAGGACGAAACCGACGAACTCGAAAGGCTTCGCGAATGGGCCGAAACGACCCTCGACGGCGACCTTGAAACGCTCCCCTTTGCACTGAGCCCGTCGATCCGTCAACAAGTCTGGTCGGAACAGGGAGCATGCAGCCAGAAGATCTGCGGCACTCATTGTTTCTTTCAGCGGGCAAAGGCCCGGGCCCGGGAAGCGGATCTCATCGTGATGAACCACGCCCTCTTCTTTACGCTGCTCGCAACGCAGCCGATGAGAGAGGGTTTTCTCTACGACAATGACTTTGTGATCTTCGACGAAGCGCACACGCTCGAATCGGTCGCTGGTGTCGGAATCGGCAAGGACCTGTCGCGCTCCCAGGTCCTCTACGCGATCCACAGGCTTTACAATCCAAGAACAAAGAAAGGGTTGCTGTCGCGGATCAAGAAGAAGCAGGCCCGGGAAATGTGCCGGGACGCCGAGGAGGCCATCGATGAGTTCTTCGACATGATCGCACAGGCGGCGATCCGCGCGAAAACATCATCGTCTGCGGTCCGCGTGCGGGGTCCGCACCTTGTCGCAAACATCGCCGAACCGCATCTGGTGCAGCTTCAGGAGCTGGTCAAGGAGCTCTCGAAGGAAGAAAATGCGTCCCTTAATAAAGAGGAACTGACCATCGCTCACCGGCTGCTCTGGGAGGCGCAGGTGCTTGTCGGGGAATTCCTCGATCAACCCGATCCTGCGCTGACGTATTGGATCGAGCTTCCCGAAAGGAACTCGAAAAATATCACCCTTTGCGCCGCCCCAACGGATATCTCCTCCAGCGTGGGCCCGATGCTGTTCCGCGAAAACACGTCGGTCGTCCTCACAAGCGCCACACTTGCCGTGGCCGGTTCGTTGGAATACATTCAAAACCGACTTGGCGCAAGGCCGGCAACGACAGTCATCCTTGATACGCCGTTCAACTTCCGCCGGCAGATGAAAGTTGTGATCGCCGGAGACATGCCGTCCCCGGACGATCCGCGGTACCAGGATGAACTTGCGAACTGGATTCTCTCGAGCGTGGTCCGGAGCCAGGGCAAGGCGCTCGTCCTTTTCACAAGCACGATGCTGATGAACCGAACTGCGAAGGTCCTCGGTGATGCATTCGGCCAGGAGGGATTCCAGTTGCTGCTCCAGGGAAGCGGCGCATCGCGCTACAAGCTTCTGGAGGAGTTCAAACGGGACGTCAACTCGGTCCTGTTCGGGCTGGACAGCTTTTGGATGGGTGTGGACGTCCCCGGAGAAGCGCTCGAACATGTGATCATTACACGTCTTCCATTTTCAGTTCCCGACCATCCGCTCATCGAATCCCGGAGCGAGTTCATTACGCAGAACGGCGGGAATCCCTTCATGGACTTCACCCTTCCGGAAGCGGTCATCAAGTTCCGCCAGGGCGTCGGCCGCCTCATCCGCTCGACCACCGACCGCGGCGTTATCACGATCCTCGATTCGCGGATCGTCACCAAGCGCTACGGACAGTTGTTTCTCCGCTCACTCCCTCCGTGCCCGGTCGAGATGATCTCCTCCTCCGGCGAGATCGACGAGATGGAACGATTCGATCTCTCATGAACGTGATGCGAAAGCAACGCGGACCAGTCCCGATTTACAATCGGCTACAATTCCGGGAACGCGGTCGTTACCGGTTTTTCTTCAGGAGGTAGATGAAGATGGGTGCACCGACAACGGCGGTGACCACCCCAACGGGAATCTCCGTTGGCGCAAGGAGGACTCTTGAGAGGAGGTCGCACACAACGAGGTAGATTGCCCCGGCGAGGAACGAGGCAGGAAGCAGGAGACGGTGGTCGGGTCCGAACATCAATCTGCAGGCATGGGGAACCACGAGTCCGACGAAACCCACCACGCCGCTGACAGACACAGCCAATCCTGTCACGAACGAAGCGAGGAGATAGGAGACGCGTTTCACACTGTCGACTTCGACGCCAAGATGCATCGCGGTCTCATCGCCTGTTGAGATGAGATTGAGATGTCTGGCCTGGAGAGAGAGTGCGGCCGATGCAAGCAAGATGAGCGGACCGACGACCCAGAACGATTGGATGTCAGCCGAGCTGAGATTGCCGATGAGCCAGAGATAAGTCGTACGCAGATCCTGGTTGACGAGGGCCGTAAACAGTAGGATGATCGAACTGAAAAACGCCCCGACCATGACACCCGAGAGGAGCAATGCGTTCGTATCCAGCGTGCCGCGCCGATGGCCCAGGACAAACACGAGGAACATCACCAGCCCCGAACCGACAAACGAAAACAACGGCGTTGTGAAGTGAGCTGCACCGATTCCTGCCAGCATCGCTACGAGCGCACCGACTGTCCCGCCGCTTGAAATGCCGAGAATGTAGGGCTCTGCAAGCGGATTCCGCAGAAGCGCCTGCAACACAGCCCCCGCCACAGACAAACCGGATCCGACGACAAGCGCGAGAAGCACGCGCGGCAACCGGATATTATAGAGGATTGTTCGATGCGTTTCCGTCAGCGGATCGGAAGGAACGGTGAGCGCACGCCACAGCTCGGAAACCGACATCGGGGTTGAGCCGAACAGAAGCGAGGCGAATGAAACGAGCGCAAGCACACATGAGAGTGCGCTCAGAATGATCAGGGTCCTGCGAACTGTGAGTGGTGATCGGTTCATCGTACGTTGAGTATCGGCCGGCACCGAAGCAGATCCTTCGCCTTCCTGAAGGCACCGTCAGGCAGAAGCTCTGAAGCCGTCGGATCGTCCCCTATGAATTCGATTTGAGAGCGTTCCACATCCCTTCGAGGAGCGGCTGCAGTCCTTCACGCGTCACAGAAGAGATCGCGAGGACTGGAATCTTTTTCCCGAAGGAAATACGCTTCAGGCGTTTGTGTGCTTCTGCCTCAAAGAGATCGATCTTCGTCAGCACGACGAGTTTTGGTTTCTTCGCGAGCGCGGCGTCGTAGCTTGCCAATTCGTTGATGAGAATTTCGTAGTCGCGTTTCGGGTCTTCGCTGATGGCCTCAATGAGGAAGACGAGAATCCGGGTGCGTTCAATGTGCCGGAGGAACTGTATGCCCAGCCCCTTCCCCTCGTGCGCCCCCTTGATGAGCCCCGGCATATCCGCAAGCGTGAAACTTTTTCCTTCTGCATAACGGACAATACCCAGGTTCGGCGTCAGCGTTGTAAACGGATAATCCGCTATCTTGGGCTTTGCGGCAGAGAGAACAGAGATGAGTGTCGATTTGCCGGCGTTCGGAAATCCAACAAGACCGACATCGGCGATCAGCTTCAGCTCGAGCATGAGCTCGCATTCCTCACCCGGAACGCCGGGCTCGGCAATCCTCGGCGCCTGATTGGTCGAGGTCGCGAATTCGGAATTTCCCCTCCCCCCTTTTCCCCCTTTCGCCACGATCACCTCATCGCCGTCGTGCACAAGATCGGCCAGCACTTTCTTATGCGCGCCTGTGCGGACGAGGGTCCCGCACGGCACCTTGAGGATGGTGTCGGCGCCGGTCTTCCCGGTCTGTCCTTTTCCGCGGCCGTGATCCCCGCTCTCGGCTTTGTACGATCGCTTGTAACGAAAATCGAGCAGCGTGCCGAGCTGTTTGTCTGCCCGAATAACGACGCTCCCTCCATTCCCGCCGTTCCCGCCGTCCGGGCCCCCCTTCGGGATGTACTTCTCCCGACGGAAGCTGATCGTTCCGTTGCCGCCGTTTCCTGCCTTCACGAAGATGACTGCCTGATCAATGAACTGCATGGGATTGGTATGTTATGAAGGGTCGCGCATGGGTTGCGTCAAGGTTGTTCCTGCGGCGGTGTCTCTCCCGGCAGGAACCTGTGCTGCACCTTGTCGGTGAACTGAATGCCTACATCTGAAAAAGGATCGACATCGTTGGTTGTGAACACCTGCTGCAGATATGCGGCAGCATCCTTCCATTCGGTCATCTTGTTCAGCTGATCGAGAGATTCACGGAAGAGCAGCTCATCCTTTTGAAATACTTTCTTAATGAACGTCTTCTCTTCCGACGGCGAGAAGAGGGAATGAAGATTCACGAGCTCACCGGGAGGGGGTGGATCCACGTCCACGGGCTCGAGCGCCTGAAGTCCTTCGGGTTGTGCCGGCGAAAAATCTGCATCCTCCTCGAAATCAGAATACACCTTGACTGGACCCTTGTGAGGCTGCGGGACAGCTTGCGGCGGCGCGGGCTTTTCGGCTGTCTCCACTGCCGGTGTCGGGGTCGGCGTGACAGGAGCGACTGGTTTCTCTTCGGGAAAATCGACGGTTGCATCTTCGTTCTTCGTCCTGACTTTCTCAATGAGATTTGCCAGGTCGCGCAGGCTCAGCTCTGCCACTTCATGCTGATCCCGTTCCAGTTCCAGCCGTTCCTTGATGTCGATGAGCTTTTTGTCTTCAAAGAAGACGACAGCCGCATTGATCGGGATCTTCGGGTCCGCTGCCGCCTGTTCGGGCGTGAGCGCCGCAGACGCAATGAAGTGGAGGATCGGCCGTGTCATCAGCGCAAGCTCGATGCTTGAATGCCGTGAAACGATTTCATTGTCGATCTTCCCGAGAAGCTCCGTGAACTCCTCGTACGTCATCTCAGCCAGGCCGCGATCCTCGATGAAGCGTTTGATGATATCGGCGTAGTAGGAATAGTCGACGCAGTATCGGAGCTTCCGCCGTATGTCAGACGTCGGACGGCGGCGCTGGTTCTCGAATATGAAATTGAGAAGCGTCCACTGCGGGCGGCAGAGGAAATTGAACTGAAAGTGAACTGCATGATCCAGCATCAGCGCAAAATCGTGCTGGCCGAACACATAGTTGTGCACAAGCAGAAGATCGATCTGATCCTGGAGCCTGACGACCTCCGGCAGAGAATAAGGGAATTTTTTGGCGCGCACCTCGGTCTGCCGTTCCTGCTGGAGCATCTGCTGGACCCTGGCGCGGAAATACGCCTTGACAGCCGGATGCAGGTCGGCGCGGAGGATGTCTCTCAAACGAATGCTTTCCGCTTCCCCGATCGTACGGGCGCGGACGGCATTCATAATTAACTCGATCTCAGTTTCGAATATGTAGCCCATCGGGCCCTGTCAAGAATCAGTTCGGTGGATGGATGGTGGATGTGATTCGGACGGCTGGTGCGTTGACTCTTCCATGACTGGCAGGCGCGAGAACTTCCCGATCCTGCCGGATCACTTGTTCGCTTTCAAGAGTGCGTTCACACGGTCGATCTCCCGCTGCGCGCCCGTTTTGAACGTGGCGTCGATCCCTGATCGGCCGATGATCTGCTTGTACATCGTAATTGCCTGGTCAAACTTCGACATTTTCTCGTACGACTGACCCGCCATGTAGTATGATGTGGCAACCCAATCGACTTTGGTTTTCTTCGTCACAAGGTACGGAACCTTGAGAAATTCCAGGATGGCCTGCTGGTAATCTCCTTTGTAGAAGTACGCCTCGCCGATGTAATACCGGACCTCGGCCTCGAGATTCGCGTCGGCGTTGTCGAGGAGACTCTGGAGATGCAAAACGGCCTGATCATAGTACCCCAGTTTCTGATAGAGGACCCCGATGTCAACGCGCTTGTCCATCAGGTCGGGATCATCGGGGAATCGGTCGATGTACTTCCTCGTAAGATCGAGCGCTGCGTCATACATGGTGAGCTGCTTGTATGCGAGGATCAGGTTATTCATCGCGTATTGTACGAGGTCCGGTGCACGCTCCTCGCTGTCCAGGACCGCTTTGTACTGTCGTGCGGCCGGGTCCCACTGCTCTTGACTGTAATACAGATTGCCAAGCGCCAGGTGAACACGCGGTGCGATGGGATCGCTGCCATATTTTTGAAGGATCGACTCGTAGAGCTTGGTCGCGTCGGCGGTTTTGTTCGAGAGCTCGGCAACGCGGGCGTTTCCGTACATAGCGTTTGGAACGGACGAGGAGCCTGCGTATTCCTGGATGACGCTGTCGAAGAATCGCTTTGCCGACGCGTACTCATCCTTCCGGAGGAAATAATTCCCCCGCTCATAATCGAATTCGGCGGCATAGCGCCCCTGTCGCGGGAAGGTCTTGAGGAAGGCAGCTGCCCGCGCATCCGCCTCTTTTGCGTTGTTGAGACGGAAGTATGCGACAACGATGCGCGATTGGACGTACTGTTTCAGTGAATCGTTCGTCCCCTTGTCAGCAATTTCCGAGTACCGCGCGATCGCGTTCACATATTCTTCGTTCTTGAAGTACAGCTCCGCAGCTTCGAACGAAGCCTGGTTCATACCCGTCGAACTGCCGAGAGCATACTGACTCGCCTTCTGCAGGTACTGCGCTGCAAGGGTCACACTGTTTTCTTCCTTCGCGATACCTGCCAGCTGGTAGTATGCCTGGCCGGCTTGCTCCGATGAATCATCACGGGCGAGGTACTCGGCAAAATAGTGTTTCGCCTCATCCTTCTTGCCAAGCTTTACGCAAATTGTTCCCATCGTATACCAGGG
>DATJQB010000133.1:0-5357 GCA_035506075.1 Bacteroidota bacterium
GTCGAGGCACTGAAATTGCGGAGACGAGCATCTGTAGTCTCTGCGTCACCGCGATAGAATAGTAGTCTTTCTTTTTGCCTGCAACCAAAGAAATGCCTGAGACCGCAAAGCCCACCCGACCTCCAAGCGTTTGGTCCCCGCTCTCCCATCGGCTGTTCCGCGACCGCCTGTTCGCTTCCATCATTTCCAACACGGGGAACTGGATGCAGGACACTGCAGGCGTGTGGCTGATGACATCGCTGACGACCTCTCCATTCCTGATCGCTCTGATGCAGACTGCGGCAAGTTTACCCGTGCTGCTCCTCGGCCTTCCTGCCGGAGCACTGGCCGACATTGTCGACAGGCGCAGGCTGCTCATCTTCTGGTCCGCATGGATGCTTCTGGCCGCTGCGCTGCTGAGCATCTTCGCTCTTGCCGGTTCAATTGGCCCGGTGACATTGCTGTTGCTCACATTCATCCTGAGCCTCGGTTCGGCGATGAACGGTCCAACCTGGCAAGCGATTGTGCCGGAGCTCGTCCCGCGTGAACAGGTTCCGACTGCGGTTGCATTGAACAGCGCGGGCTTCAACCTGAGCAGAGCTGTCGGCCCTGCTTCGGGCGCCCTGCTTGTGGCGGCCTTTGCTTCCGTCATGATGGGGGCTGGTGTGGTGTTCCTTATTAACTCGGCCGGGTTCATGGCGGTGCTCTATGTTCTGTACCGATGGAAACGAACCGCATACTTCAAGAGCGCGTTGCCCGCCGAGAGGCTCATTGGCTCCATGCGGGCAGCGCTGCGTTACGTTTGGTACACGCCGGCCATGTGGGCGGTGTTGGTCCGGTCGTTCATGCTTACCTTCTTTGTGAGCGCGTTGTGGGCGTTGCTCGCCGTTGTTGCGCGTGACGACCTGAAGAGCGAAGCACTCGGGTACGGCATCCTGAACGGCACCCTTGGCATCGGCGCGGTGATCGGAGCGTTCACGCTCCCGCGTCTTCGTCACCACCTGTCTGCAGATTCAATTGTGCGGGCATCAGCGATTGTCTTCATGGTGACAATGCTCGTCATGGCGTGGGTTCCGTACTGGCTTCCGTTGATCCTCATGCTTCTCGTCGGCGGTATGGCGTGGACCGACATGGCCTCGTCGCTCAACATTTCGCTGCAGCTTTCCGTCCCGGCGTGGGTGCAGGCAAGGATGCTCGGATTGTATCAGATGGTGTTCATGGGAGGGATGGCCTTGGGCAGCGCGTTCTGGGGAGCAATTGCAGATCGTTTGAACTCGTCGCTCGCACTGACGCTTGCTTCTGCGGGATTGCTCGTCACATGGCCGCTCATGAGCCGGTTCCGGCTTCTCTCGGGCGGAGAGCACGACGTATCCCCCGGAAAACTTGCCGGACTGTTGAGTCATGTTCCGGAAGCTGTGGTCGAGCCCGATCCGGAGGAAGGCCCCGTCATGGTGACGGTGACATTCCGTATCGATCCATCGCGTGCCGACGAGTTCGTTACTGCTGCGCAGGAGCTTGGAAGGGTTCGCCAGAGAGATGGCGCCATGCGGTGGGCGTTATTCAGGGACCCGGCAGATCCCGCTTGTTACGTGGAGTCGTATCTTGTTGAGTCGTGGCTCGAACGGCAGCGTCAGCTCGAGCGTTTTACCGTTGCGGATCACAAAGTCCGGGACAAGGTGTTCAGCTTCCACCTGGATCCCGAGCCGCCAAGGGTGGCGAGGATGGTGTACACCCAGCCTCCAACGAAGTCTTGACGATTCCTTTCTTCAGTGTTCGATCGGAGGGAACTCCGGCCAGATCCTCGGTCCCCTTCCGTAAATCTCCCGATCGAAGTCCTCCACGATCTCAGGCCGACGCAGCTTCCACCATATGTCGGCAACAGATCGCCACCGATTCGACATTCAATCCGTGAAAATCAGTCCCATCAGTGTTATCCGTGTCCGCTTTTCTCCTACCGCGTCCACAGTCTAGAAGATTAGCACACTGATGACACAGAGGAGGCACGGATTGCCACAGATTGGGAAAATTCTACCGGGAAAAAAAAGAGCCTCCAAATTGGAGGCTCCGGAAAAATCTTGGTCGAAATATCGCTAGGCTAGCTATTTCAGAAACACCATCCTTCGCGTGAGTACCGATCCCCCCGCCGTCAAGCGGTAGAGATACACTCCGGAAGACACAGTCTCTCCAAAATTGTTCTGCGCGTTCCACACGATGGTGTGCCTCCCCGCCGCCTGCGCTCCACTGACGAGCGTTGCGACTTCGCGGCCGAGCAGGTCGAAGACCCTGAGTGTAACGTAGCTATTGGCTAAGAGCTGGTAACTAATCGCCGTCGATGGATTGAATGGGTTCGGATAATTCTGCTCAAGCACCAGATCGGTCGGGATGACAGGGTTTTCATCGACAGCCGTAACCACCGCAGGAGACAACGTCAAGCTCGCGGTCGCGGCCGTGTTCATCGCATCCGGCGTTGAGAAAACGGAGCTGGCTTTCGCCGATGAAGTCGCGGCAAAATTGACCTTATCGACCACAACGGTGTAGTCTCCGGGTTCCAGATCTTCGATCGCAAAATTACCGCTTTCATCCACTATTCCGTAGCCGGCCACATCGTCAGCGGTCAGCATCGCATAGACTATCGCTCCATCAGCGCCTGATGTCTGGGTTGCCTGAACTGAGCTCCCATTCACCGAAACAGACCCGCGGATTATGTTATATCCACCGGTTGTTTTCACGAGCGGCTTTGCCACGATTTTGATCCCAGTAACCGAATTACCGCTGATGCTGATCTTTGTCGCCCGCTCCCAGTTTGTCGTCGAGCCGGTTTCCGAGTAATACGTGGGAGCATACGGTCCCAGCGGCATCGCAAGCACGATGTAATCTCCTACCGCGAGGTTCGCAATGGTAAATTTCCCGGTAGAGTCTGCTTCGCCCGGATAGATGCCCGGTCCATCAATAAGAGGCTTGATCGTCATGAGTCGATAGGCGACAACCTTCGCCCTGAGACCCGCGCCTGTCGAGTCGACAACACTCCCGCTGATTTTCCCGGTCGCTGCCTGGCTGTTCGCCTTCAGGACGAAGTCGATCCCGCTCGTGTCCTTCGAGACCACAAGCGGATTGGCAGTCAGGATGTCGCTCTTGCCGTTGAAGTACATCGTTCCATACCCGGATGCACTTGCCATGACGATGTAGGTATTCTGCGGAAGCTTGATGGAGTAATTTCCGTTCGTGTCAACGCGCACCTTGTAGGCAATCTCCGTGGCGAGGCTGCTGTTGATCAAGCCAATGGCTATCGACAACGGGGCGGTGAACTGAACCGTTGCTTCCTTGACAGGTTTGTGCGAACCGTCGAGCACGGATCCGCGCACGGTGAACTGTTGTGGAAGCGGCTTGCTATGGAGCGTGAAATTCACTGTCGTCGTTGCATTCGGAAGAACGGTGAACGCCGTTGCCTTGTCGAGCGTCGCTGCTCCGTTGTACCATTGCTCCAGGTAGTCGCCGCGTGACGGCGTCGCCCGCGCGTAATATTTTCCGGAGTCCACTTTCGCGATCGTGTATTTTCCCGAAGAATCTGTCACTATCTTCGCCGTGGTCGCCTGTGCTCCGTTTGCCTGGTAGAGCTGGATGGCAACCGAAGAAAGCGGCTTGCCGAGGGTGTCTTTGACAATTCCACTCACCGTTCCTGTCGGACCGCTCACTGTGATTCCAAACGACTGGTCAGCGCGGCCCCCTTTCGAGGAGACGACGAGTATTCCGACTTTGAACGCCCCCTTGACTGCAGGCGTCCACGTCACGATCCCCTTTACGGAATCGATCGTCATTCCATTCGGCTGGTAGCTGAGCTGGTACTTCAGGGTGGCACTCGGATCGTTTGAAGATGCGAGCACCGGGTATGTCCATAGGTTTCCGACGGATCCGGTTTCCGGCGGCCTGGATGTAATCTGCACAACGTCCACCTTCGCGTTGAGCCTAAAGTTCACCGTCGTGGTGGTGTTCGCCTTCACGAGAATCGCAGTGGCCCGGTCCTGCGTTGCGGCGCCGTCGTACCATTGTTCGGCATAGTTTCCGACGGTCGGGATTGCGCGGACGAAGTACGAACCGGTGTCGACCGGGCTTAGGGAAAATCTTCCGGACCGGTCGGTGTAGATCTTGAATTGCTGTGTGACGTTGGACGCTCTCGGTACGAGAAGGATGGCCACATTTGCCACGGGCTCATTGCCTGGACCTGTCGCAAGCCCCTCCACGGTTCCGCCAGGGCCCGACACCAAGACCGTAAACATCTGTTCTGCGTGCCCGCCTCCAGACGATGTCACGACCACGGTTGCCTTAAACGTTCCCTTCTGCACCGGGGTCCATTTGATCAAGCCCCCGACGGAATCGATTGTCATGCGGTCGGGTTTGACGGACAAGGTGTACTTCAACGTCGCGCCGGATTGGGTTGATGTCGCCTTGACCTGGTACGTGTAGACGGTGTTGACGATTCCAAGCGATGTTGGAACAGAGGTTATCGTGACGATTTCGACAGGGCCAACCGAAACTGCGTTGCTGTAATGGACTGCTCCACTCTTGAATACAGATGAAATTGTGTAGACGACCGGAAGTATGATGGATGCAGGCGGTTGGTCGACGTACTCGTTCTTCGTTGTCGAATCGATACGCATCACCGCCGACATCGCTCCGCCAAGTCCGCGATAGATGTAGCTGATTTTGACCGAATCCGCCGGCACGCCCGACCATTTCAGATAAACTTTTCCTCCGTCGTACCGTCCGGTTAAAACGATATCTGCTTTTGTGGCCTGGGCCTGAAGTGGAATTGAGAGCAGAAGTGTTCCCAGGATGACGAGAGCGAGTACGCTGGCGACTATTCGTTTCATAAACGTATCCAGAATGAGATCGGTTGGTCAGGTACAGGCGCGGGGTATTTCGACGTGGCTTCTCCCCAAAGCCGTCATCAATGTACCGACCATGTCACTGAGAGTCAACGAGGGTGTGTCGAGGGTCACACAGGAAATGGCATCGAATATTTTTTACTTCGAAATTCCCTGGTCGATCTTCATTATTCGAAGAATTTTCTTGCGGTGTACGATTCCGAACCAGGTGAATCACTTATGTATCGGGATCGTTTTTCAATTCATGTCGTTTCGCCCAAGCTTCGACGTTACGAGCAATGTACGCCCGGATTCGATCGAGCTCGCTCCCGCCGCGGATAATGTGCTCATAGAACCGTGATTGCCAGGCGAAGTCTGTATAGCCCTCCGCGTGAATCCTGTTTGAAGCCGCTGATTTGAATGAGCGGATTACTGTTGAAAGCGACCCGGCGACGGGCTTACTGAATTGCTCACACGTGCATCCATGTCGGGACACGGAGAACTCTCGTCGGGACA
>DATJQB010000134.1:0-5323 GCA_035506075.1 Bacteroidota bacterium
CGCGGCATCAATGGTCTTTCCCATCAAAGGGGAACGGGTCCAACCTGTGGTCACGACACCATAGCCTTTGATTTCAAGCCACTTTTTGAGCTCCTCGATCTGAGTGGATCTGCCGACTCCATCAGTTCCTTCAATAACAATCAGCTTTCCTGAGAGGTCGCTCGCATCAACATAAGGAAGTCCGAAGCCATAGTAAAGGTTCTTGCTACGCGACATAGACGTTCTCCTTCTTCTGAAGATACGGGGCCGGTTTGTAGTCCTTCAGTCGTTCCTTGACAATCGTACGGATATACTCCTGCTGAGACTGAATTGGTTGCGCAGCGTCCACAACAATAAGGTCATACTCCGATGCAATCCGGTCGTACTCCTCGAGGATCCGTGACTGAAAGATGCGATAGCTTTCGCGTGGGTCGTCGCTCAAGCCGAGGTCCATGCCTGCTTCGTGAAACTTCAGCTCCACTCTTCCGTTCAGAATGCGTTTGAGCGATACGTCGATAGGTACCTTGAAATAGAGAGCGATGTCCGGACGAACAGCGAAACCGTACATATTGCGTACCCACTCAGGGTGGACTCCCCGGACAACGTCACGGGCAAACGCTGTGTAGACATACCTGTCGGCGCAAACGATCATTCCCGCTTTTAGCGGCGGTATGATCAAGTGTGCCAGTCGGTCCGCAAAATCCGTCGCGTGTAGAATGGAAAATGTCGTTGGCGTGAGCAGGTTCTTTTTCTTCCCACGCTTGATCGTCTCGTTGACAAGGCGTGAAGAGTTCCATTCTGTGAAGAAAACCCTGAGCTTGGAATTCAGCAGCCATTTTTGAAGGAGCTGGAGCTGGGTTGATTTGCCCGATCCATCGATCCCTTCAACAACGATGAGTTTGCCCGGATATGGGTGCGGTTGATCCAGATTTCTCGCCATGCTATCATTGCCTCATGAGATATGTCGAAGTTGTCGCGGCTGAAGGTGCCATACCAATGTCCCTTTGCCTTTGCCGATGGCCTTCATTTTTATTGCACACACTGCCCCCTTTTTGAACTCGATCACCGGTGCGTCTAATCCCAGAAGATACGATGCCAGGTACCCAAGATCCGGTTCGTGCCCGACGAGGACCACTTCCGCATTCGGACGCTGGTTCGAAAGCACCCCGAGAATTGCCTTTGTCGATCCGCCTGGAGACAATTCCTTGATGACCTCTACCTTCTCTTCAGCCCGGAACGCCTTCGCGATGAGCATTGCAGTTTGTTGAGCTCTTGGGAGCGGGCTCGTGAAGATAATTGTGGGGCTCGACAACAGCTTGGTGAGGCCCTTCGCCGCCCTTGCCATCTTTGCCCTGCCTTCTGGAGTCAACGGTCGTTCATCATCCACGGTGCCCGCCGTTCCCCGAAGAACTGCAACACCATGTCGCACAATATAGAGAGTCATGTGGTCGTGTTCAATGTTATGTTTGGATCAAGCGTCCGCATCCTGCATCGATGTGATGAGCCGGGATTTGAAATCATCTTCTTTCCATTTGGAGAGAGATCGAGCCATCGTCTCAAAGAGCGTCGTACGTCGATTATGCAATACACGGATCATCCTGGTAAGTGCCGCCGTCGAAATCCTGCTCGCCGACTCGGCGTGATTTTTGTTGAAATACCGGATTTCTTCCTGGAACGACACGAGACGCGGAATATGGACATCGCAATCATGGATTCTCCCCATCAGATCCAGCACGCTCTTCAGTTCTTCAAGGCAGCCTGAAAATTCTGGTTTGAAGGCGACAGCCGATACTTCCATGAGATATCGCAGCTGTTTTCCAGCAACACGCATCTGGTGCAGTTCGGTTTTGAGCCGCGGGTGGCTCGCCACGATGTCGGCCCTGTCCAGGAATACTAGAAGGAGATTTGTTACAAGCCGGCGTGTGTTCTCAGTGAATGATTTCCGCTCCTTGATGCGCAATCGTCTCGCCAAGAGTCCCCCACTTAGGCTGAGAGGAGCCGCTCAAAGGCATCCCCATAGTTTCGGCGGCCGAGTTTCCGAATTTCTCTGGCAGCCTTCGCCTGCGTCTTCTTCCGTTGAATCACCTCTCTTGCGATGAGCAGGTCGATTGCCTGTGTGTCCATGCTCTTGAGCTCCGTGCGAAAGCTTCGCAATTCTTCGATGAGAAGGTCGTGCTCTCTCACCGAGCCAAGCAAACCCGTCATTGTTTGCAGGAGCTCCTGTTGATTCCGGAGTTTCCGCTTGGGGAAGCAATCGCTGAACAGTTTCATCAAGACACGCAGCCGCCTCAGTGCCACGCGCATGTTGTGAAGTGCTTCCGGATCATTCCCCTTGAGAGTGGCTTGTTCGTACGATCGCACCTGTTGAAACATAGACCGGAGCACCTTGACGGCGGCCGGTTTCACGTTCTCACTTGACTCAAGGTCGACGACTTTCCAAGGACGTGCCATTCAGCATGTCGTCAAAGATGTGGCATTCGGAAGGGAATGAACATGTGCAGCCTGGCGGCAGCCTGTTGTGAAGTGACTCGAACTACTCAGACTCATTGTCGTAGGCGTGGTGCTTGATGATCTTGGCATTGACGAGGAAGATGACATCTTCTGCGATGTTTGTGGCATGGTCTGCCAAGCGTTCGATGTGCCGTGACAAGACAACAATGTGCAACGCCGGCTCGACGAGTTCAGGGGATTCTTTCATTCGGTCTGACATTGAATGGAAGGTGTTCCGGTCTAGTTGATCCACATAGTCGTCCGATTCCAGTACCTTTGTAGCGAGCGAAGGATCGTTATTCACAAAAGAATCGATGGCAAGCTTCATCATCACCCTCGCTGAATCTGCCATTTCCGCGAGCGGAGTCGACTGAACGAGCTCGGGGTGATTTGCGAGGGGTTCAACACGCTCGCAAAGGTTGACCGCGATATCCCCGATCCGTTCGAGTTCGTTGTTGATCTTGAGCGCGGCCATGAGAAGCCGAAGATCAATTGCGACCGGTTGGCTGAGCGCAAAGATCTTCATGCACTGCTGATCGATTGTGTTGTCGTATTCATCGACGCGCTTGTCACGCTCCATCACGAACCGTGCCATTCCCAGGTCACCCTGCACCAAAGCCCTGACTGCATAATCAATCTGCTCTTCAACCAGGCTCCCCATGCGGATCAGCATGGTTCGAAGTTGATCTAATTCAATTTCAAAATGTCTCGCCATTCTTCTTCCTGTGAATTGGTTGTGAATTTGGATCTATCGCTACAGACGTGCCTCGCATCATCCAAATCTGCCGGTAATGTAGTCTTCGGTCTGCTTGTTTGACGGGTTCGTGAAGATGACCTTCGTGTCTGCAAACTCGACAAGTTTCCCGATATAGAAGAATGCAGTCCGATCACTTACTCGTGCGGCCTGTTGCATATTGTGCGTGACGATCACAATCGTATAATCGCGTTTGAGTTCATAGATCAGCTCTTCGATTTTGGCCGTCGCTATCGGATCGAGCGCGCTCGCCGGTTCGTCCATGAGAATGACTTCAGGGCTGACTGCAAGGGTGCGAGCGATGCAGAGCCGTTGCTGCTGGCCCCCTGACAAGCTCACGCCCGACTTGTTCAGCGAGTCTTTCACTTCATCCCACAGGAATGCCTGTTTCAGGCTGCGCTCGACGATATCTTTCATATCGGACTTGCGAACTCCCCCGTTGAGGCGAAGCCCGATCGCTACATTATCGAAAATCGACATCGTGGGGAACGGATTCGCCTTCTGGAATACCATCCCCACCCTTTTTCGAACGAGGACTGCGTCGGTAGAAAATATGTCATGCCCCTCAATTTCAATCCGCCCTTCCATGGTTCCCCCCGCCACTTCGTGCATTCTGTTCAGGCATCGGAGGAAGGTCGACTTGCCGCAACCCGACGGACCGATAATGGCGAGCACCTGATTGGTGTAAATGTCGAGAGAGACATCGTGCAGCACGCGCATCTTTCCAAATGACGCGTTCACATTCTTCGCCATCATCTTGATCTCCATGACCTGCGACGGCGATTGCTGCGTGGGAACAGTGGGGAGAATAATGTGGCTCGTCATTGTTGTTTCCGTTGTCAATTCCGTTGTCATGTGCCCTTACCGTTGCTGGTATCGACTTCTTGTTACTACCCGGACTGCGACGCTGAGCGTTGAGATAAGGATGATAAGAACGAGTGCTGCTGTCCAAGCCTGATTATTCCAATCTTCGAAAGGAGCTTTTGCATAGTCGTAAATGAACACCGTCAACGACGCGATCGGCTGATTGATGGATGTCGACCAGAATCTATTGCCAAGAGCTGTGAAAAGCAATGGAGCAGTTTCCCCGGCGATGCGCGCAATCGCGAGAAGGATTCCCGTGATAATCCCGCGAAAGGCCGTCCGAACGATGATTTGCATCGTCGTTTTCCACCGAGGTATTCCGAGCGCCAGGCCGGCCTCGCGATACGAATTTGGCACCAACCGGATCATTTCTTCCGTCGTCCTGGTCACTGTTGGAATCATCAGGATCGCCATCGCCACGCCACCTGCTAGGGCCGAGAAATGCTTCATCGGCATGACCACCAATCCGTAGGCGACGACGCCTGCAACGATCGACGGCACGCCGCTCAAAACATCCGTCATGAACCGGACAATTGATGCAAACCTGTTTTCACCGAACTCCGCTAGGTAAATACCCGTCATCACCCCGATCGGCAGGCCTATGAGACTACCTGTTCCGACGAGCACGAGCGTTCCAACGATCGCGTTCGCCATTCCGCCTCCCGTCTCCCCCACGGGCTTCGGCATCTGGATAAAGAAATCAAGGTTCAGATTTCCGGCTCCGCGGCTGATCGTATAGAAGAAGATCATGATCAGCGGAGCCAGGGCGACGACCGCACTGAGGTAACAGAGAGCGAGCATTGTGCCGCCGGCGAACTTACGTCTGTAGTATTGAAATGAAGGTACGAACTCAGCCGAGCTCATCGGTTCCCCCTTGTAACGCTCCATACAAGCAGCCGGGCGAGCATATTGACGATAATCGTCACAACGAACAGCAAGAGGGCGATCTCAACCAGCGCGCTGACATACATCGAAGAGGTGGCCTCTGTAAACTCATTTGCGAGCACGCTCGCCATCGTGTACGCAGGATCGAACAACGAGGCAGTAATCGTCGGCCGGTTTCCGATCACCATCGTGACCGCCATTGTTTCTCCAATCGCACGGCCGAGCCCAAGCAGTGTCGCTCCGACAATTCCGGATCTCGCGTCGCGAAGTATCAGGCGGATCGACTGCCATCTTGTTGCCCCCAACCCAAGAGAAGCTTCACGCTGTGTTTGGGGGACGGACTTGAGCACA
>DATJQB010000135.1:0-8303 GCA_035506075.1 Bacteroidota bacterium
CACCTTCCCGTCCCTCTCAAATCGACTTTCTTCTTCGCATGCCGAAGCGCCGGTGACGTCCCTTCGGAACGCGCTGTGCGATGCGTTCCATTTCGGCAACAAGCTCGCGGTCCCGCTCGTAGCGTCCGACACGGATCCTGAACAATCGCTTGCGCCCGTTCATCTTGAAGACGATAAGCTGAAAGTGACCGGCCGTCTGCACCATGCTCTCGCGGCCGATGTGCATCCACTCGATGTCGGAAAACTTGATCTCGCGCTCCCGGTTGCGGGAATGGAAGATCATCCGGTCGTCTGCGATCACGAGCATGCGGTTGCGAAAGAGATTCAGCACGAGCGTAATCAGTGCGATGACGACGAAAAAGATCATGACGTACACAAGAGGGTCAGTAAAAACAATCGAAAAGTGGTTCTCGAAGTAGCTCCCTTTGATTCCCGCATAGAGCAAGAACACGAGCAGGTACAAGAGTGCCTGCTGGTAGTAGAAGTCGAGCTTATATTTGAAATTCCGTTGACCCACGGGCTATCGAATCAATTCAATGATTGCGCTTGCGATTTCGTGGCCTGCCTTTGGTTTTCCGAGTCCGGCGCTTGCCCTGCTCATCGAACTCAAACGCTGTTGATCGTGAAGCAGCTGAAAAACCTGTTCCTTCAATGTTTCTCGTACATCCTTGTCTGTCATCATCACGGCTGCTCCTGCATCTGCAAGCGACCGGGCGTTATGTGTCTGGTGATCACCGGCCGCAAACGGATACGGAACAAGGATTGCCGGCTTCCCGACACGCGTCAATTCTGCCAGCGTCGTTGCCCCGGACCGGCACAGGACAAGATCCGCGGCGCCAAATGCATACTCCATCTTGTCGATGAACGGACCGAGCCAGCCGAACTCTTCTCCCGCCGTTGCGTTCCTGATCCGCTCAAAATCCGTCTGTCCCGTCTGCCAGATCAGCTGAACATCAGCCGCGGTCAGGTCCGGGAGCGCTTGAAGCACCGCGTCGTTAATCGATGCAGCCCCGAGGCTGCCTCCGAAGACGAGAAGCGTCTTCTTGTTCACGGTCAGGTGAAAAAACGCCGAGGCTTCAGCTTTCCCGATGGTTCCAAGCGCATCGCGTGTCGGTGTACCGATCAGTCGAACGTGATCGGTTCGTTTGAGCCATTTGCGGGCATCGTCAAACGCGATAAAGATGGCGCTGGCGCGCGTTGCAAGCAGGCGTGTTGTGATGCCGGGGAAGCTGTTCGATTCATGAATCACCGTTGGGATGCCAAGCAGTGATGCAACGAACAAAATCGGGCCGCACACGTACCCGCCTGTGCCCACGACGACATCGGGACGGAACCGGCGTATGACAAAGAACGACTGCAACAACGAAACGACGACTTTCACAGGGAACAACAGATTATCAACCGTCACCCGTCGATGAAATCCGCTGATCCAGATTGTTCGGAACGGGTAGCCGCGTTGTGGAACAACGCGCGCTTCAATTTTCCCCTTGGTTCCAAGGAACAAGAACTGTGACGATGGCTCCAACCGTTTGATCTCGTCTGCGATCGCCAGGGCAGGGAAGAGATGTCCTCCCGTTCCGCCTCCGGCGAGCAAGATGTGTGGAGCCTTGTTTGCCAACTCAATTCCTTGCTGGCTGCGCACAGAGGGCGCAGCGTTCGATCAATACACCTTTACCGTCTTGTCATCCATCGGCGGAGCCGGAACCGGCTTGTCCTGCACCTTCTCGGCGCGGGGATGCATGTCGGTCTGGGCTGAAATGTTGAGCAAGACGCCGACTGCAAACGACGTAAAGAGAAGCGACGAGCCACCATAGCTGACGAACGGCATTGGAAGACCCGTGGTCGGGAGAATCCCGAGCGTGACACCCGCGTTCACCAACGCGTACAGGGTGACGACGCTTGTAATGCCGATGGCGAGCAGGCGGCCGAATTCGTCACGCGCAAATTTCGCGATCTTGAATCCGCGGAGCATGATGACGAGAAAGAGCGCCATGAAAAAAATCGTCCCGATGACGCCGTACTCTTCGCCGACGATCGAGAATACAAAATCGCCGTACGACTCAGGCAGAAAGAAATCCCGCTGCTTGCTGAGCCCCGGTCCGACGCCGAACAAACCGCCGTTGCCGAAGCCGATAATTCCCTGCATCAACTGGTATCCCACTTTTCCGCCGCTCGAGCTGCCGTCCATGAACATATGGATACGCTGCATGACGTGCGGCCGGGTCAATGCGACCGCCACGAGCACGGGGATGGCAGCGGCAACGGTACCGAGAATGTGCGTGAACCGTGCGCGGCTGATGAACAGCATCACCATGCTCATCAGGATGATCATCGAACCGGTGCTGAAATTTGGCTGGATGAGCACGAGCCCTGCCACGCTGCCGATCCAGATCATCATCGGGAGAAAGCCCTTCTTGAAATCGCGTATCAGGTCGCCCTTGGTGGAGATCAGCGTACACAGGTGGAAGAGGAGCGCGAATTTCGCGAACTCCGACGGCTGCAGACTCAATCCGCCGAACCGCAGCCAGCGCGTCGCACCCTTGACCTCGCCTCCGAGGACAAGCGTCACCATCAGGAAAGCGATGGACAGGATGACGGCCGGCTTTGTCAGTTTCTTGTATTTCTTGTAATCGATCGTCATCCCGACGAAGAGGGCGACGAGGCCAAGAAGAACCTTCATCGCGTGCAGGTTCAGCAGCCGGTTGCTCTCGCCGAACTTCTCCATTGCCCATGTCGCCGATGCGCTATAGACAACCCCCAGGCTTAGCACCATCAGAACCAGGACGGCAACGAGCGTCATGAGGTCGATATGATTGCGCTGCGATTTCGTCATGAGAGATTCTTTACAAGCTCCTTGAACACGCGGCCGCGCTGCTCATAGTTTTCAAACCAGTCAAACGATGCACAGGCAGGGGAGAGGAGCACCACATCCCCCGGCTGCGCGAATCCCTGTGCGGTCTGAACCGCCTCGTCAATCGAGCTCGTTTTCTTCAACGGCTTGATGCCGGTAAAGGCCTGCTCGACGTTGTCCGCCGACTCGCCCATGGCGACGATCGCCCGGACATTCTTCCTGACGAGATCGGCGATCCGCGAGTAATCGTTTCCCTTGTCCCTGCCACCGAGCATCAGCACGATGGGCCGGTCGAACGCCTGCAGGGCGTACCAAACGGCATCCACACTGGTGGCTTTGGAGTCGTTGTAGAACCTGACCCCGTTCACCTCGCGCACGAATTCCTGGCGGTGTTCGACCCCCTTGAAGTTTCTGAGAGTCGCCCGGATCGACGCCGTGCTTACGCCGTTGAGCTGACCGACAAGCGACGAAGCCATGGCGTTGTACAGGTTATGCGGTCCCTTGATTGTGATCTCGTCCACGCTGATGATCTCGCTTCGATGTCCGTCCACAATCGTCACCAGTTTCCCCTGATCTTCGAATGCGCCTTCGGAAAGCTTCTGCCTGATGCTGAACGGGATCCGCCTGCAGCGTGCTGTCTGCACGATCCGGTCTGTCCATTCGTCGTCGGCATCGTACAGCAGCACCTCGTCAGCCGTCTGGTTCATGAAGATGCGCGCTTTCGCTTCCGCGTACTTCTTCATGGAGTGATCGTAGCGATCCATGTGATTCTGGGTAATGTTGAGGATCGCCGAAATGCGCGGCCGGAATGTCTCACAATGGTCGAGCTGGAAGCTGCTTATCTCCAGAACAGCAACAGATGCCGGAGCCAGGTCCAGAACGACGGATGAGAATGCCGTCCCAATGTTGCCCGCAACAATATGGTCTTTCTTTGCATCGCCGAGGATTCTCCCGATCAACGTGGTTGTCGTTGTTTTCCCGTTCGATCCCGTGATGGCGACAATAGGGGAACGACAGAACCAGCTTGCGACCTCGACCTCGCTGACGACATGAATCCCGCGCTCTTGCGCTTCGAGAACCACGGGAGCATTCGTCGGTACTCCCGGGCTGATGACCATCAACGAACAATCATAGACTCGTGCGGAATGTCCGCCAACTTCATACGTAATCCCCGCTTCGCGCAGCGTGTGGAGCTCCGGCTGCAGTTTCTCCGCGGCCGTCTTGTCGCTGACGAAGACATGCGCGGCGGCATTCTGCAACAGCCGGGAAACGGCGACGCCGCTCCTTGCAGCGCCGATGACGGAGATTTTCTTTCCTCGAAGCTGCGTGACTTCCATGAACCTTTAATTCCGATGATGCACAGCCGGGTGACTTACCGTACCTTGAACGTCGCCAGGCTCAAAATCATGAACAGGATCGCGATGATGTAAAACCGCGTCACAATTTTCGGCTCGGGCCACCCGAGCAGTTCGAAATGGTGATGGATGGGGGCCATCTTGAACACCCGCCGTCCCTCGCCGTATTTCTTCTTCGTGTATTTGAAATACAATCTCTGGATGATGACCGACAGCGTCTCCATGAGGAACACGCCGCCAAGCGTCGGGAGCAGGAGCTCCTTCTTCATGAGCACACACATTGCGCCGACGATGCCGCCAAGGGCAAGCGAACCGGTATCGCCCATGAAGACCTGGGCGGGATACGAGTTAAACCAGAGGAAGCCGAGCGCCGCCCCCACCAGCGCGGAACAGTAGATGGCCAGCTCACCGTTGCCCCTCAGAAACGGGATTGTCAGGTATTTGCTCCATTCGGCATGCCCCGACACATACGCGATGATCGCCAGCGTCAACCCCACGATGCCGACAGTCCCGATTGCAAGACCGTCGAGCCCATCCGTCAGGTTCACCGCGTTCGAGGTCGCGGTGATGATGAAGATGACGATGGGGATGTAGAATAACCCGAGATCGAATTCCAGGTGTTTGAAGAACGGCACCGTGGTCTTGGACTTCAGGGCGACGAGCGTCGTATCGATCCATTGCGGATGAAGATAGATAACGCCGCCGACGACAATTCCAACAAGCACTTGCCCGACAATCTTGTACCTTCCGATCAGGCCCTTCGGCTTTTTCTTCACGACCTTGAGATAATCATCGAGAAATCCGACGCTCCCGAGCACGACGGTGACAAACAAAATCAGCAGGACGTATCCGTTCTTCAGATCGTTCCAGAGAAGGGCGGGGATGATAATCGAAGCAAGCACAATCAGGCCGCCCATCGTCGGTGTGCCAGCCTTGCTCAGGTGGTTCTTCGGAGCTTCTACCTTCGCCGCCTCGCCGATCTGGTGATCGCGGAGCATCCGGATGATTTTCGGTCCAAGCCAGAACGCTATGACAAGCGCCGTAACAGCCGCCAACCCGGCGCGAAACGTGATGTACTGAAAGAGACCGAAACCCGGAATGTGAAATTTCTTGTCGAGATATGTGAAGAGGTAATACAGCATCGGTTCTTGTCCTAAGCCGCCTGGTCTGGTGTGTGTTGAGTCTGCTTGAACCGTTCCTCAAGAAACGCCACCACCTCTTCCATCTTCATTCCCCTCGATCCCTTCACAAGGACCACATCGCCCGGCGTAATCATTTCCACCAGGTGCTCGCAGAGCGACTTCTTGTCTTCGAAATGAGCCTTCAAAACGACAGCCGAACCATCATGTGTATTCTTCGACATCGGGCCAAACGTAAGCAAATGCCGGGCTCCTGACTTCGAGACCGCCTGACCGATCCGCAGATGTTCGGCGACGCTGTTCTTGCCCAGTTCGAGCATATCGGCAAGGACGACGATCTTCTTGCCGCCGGTCCGGATTCCGGCGAGCACGTTCAGCGCCGCGATCGCAGAGTCCGGATTCGAATTGTACGTGTCGTTCAAAATCGTCAGTTGCGGGAGCTTCACGACCTGCATCCGTTTGCTGGCGCTCCTGAACGCTGAAAGCGCTTCACCGATGTTCTTTGAAGAAATTTTGAATGCGAGCCCGACGGTCGCCGCCGCGAGCGCATTGAGCGCGTTGTGCTGTCCGGGTACGCCGACGCGGAAACGGAACGCCTTCTTGCCTTTCGGTTTGACCTCAAGCAGCGCCCGCGCATCGTCGTCGAACGCCGCGAGCTTGCCTTTCACGCTTGCAGGGCCCTTCGCAAACCCGTACGACACAGAGCGCCGCAGGCCTTTCGCCCGTTTCGCAATCCGTTTGTCATCCTGGTTGACAAACCCGACAGCCTTCGCCCGGGGATTCTGCCTGATCCAATCGAATGCTTCTGCTTCCGCTTTCGCAACCCCCTCGACGCTTCCAAAGAACTCCAGGTGCTCGCGGCCGATGTTCGTAATCAACACGTGCGTCGGCTCGGCCACGGAGCAGAGATGAGTAATTTCACCGAAATGATTCGTACCGATTTCAATGACCGCAGCCTGGTGTTCTTTCCCGAGTCTGAGCAGTGTGTGCGGCACTCCGATGTGATTGTTGAAATTCCCCTCGGTGCTCAGCACGCGAAGTTTTGTGCCAAGGACAGCGGAGATCATTTCCTTTGTTGTCGTCTTTCCGTTGCTTCCGCCAACGACGACGACGGGGATCCTGAACTTCTTCCTGTGCAGGTTTGCCAGCTGACCGAGGGCCTTGATCGTGTTCTCAACGATCAGGATCGGAATGTTCAGGCTGGAAACCATGATCGGGTTCGCTTCGGCCCATTTTGCATCAGCGACAATTGCAGCAGCGCCGAGTTCGATCGCTTTCGTGATGAAGTTGTGACCGTCGAATTTTTCCCCGTGGAGCGCAACGAAGAGTTTGCCCTGGCCGACAGTCCGGGAATCCGTCGAAACGCCGTCGCACAGCGGACCATGGATGCGCTCGAACCCGATCGAACGAACGTGCGGCAAATCGAGAATATCGTTAACAGTCAATGTCATGCGTTGATAAATGCCTCGACCTCTTCGCGATCGCTGAAATGGGTCTTTTCTTTGCCGATCACCTGATATTCTTCGTGCCCTTTGCCGGCGATCAGGACGACGTCACCCGTGCCTGCCTGCCCCAGCGCTGAACGGATTGCGCTTTTCCTGTCGGCGGTCCTTGTTACCGAGCTTCCACGGGGAATCCCGGCAAGAATCTCATCTATGATTGTTTCAGGATTTTCTGTTCGTGGATTGTCGGATGTCACGATCACCACGTCGCTCAACTCTCCCGCAATCCTTCCCATCAAGGGTCTCTTCGTTCTGTCTCTGTCGCCGCCTGCACCGAAGACTGTAACAATGCGCCCGCGATGTTCCTTCGGAAGCACATCATGAATTGTCCTGAGACATTTCTCGAGCGCATCCGGTGTGTGAGCGTAGTCGATGATGGCAGTCCAGCCTTTCGGCGAAACGATTCGTTCGAATCGTCCCCGCACATTTCGTACACCTGTAATCCCCTTCACGATGCGTTCGTGCGGGATGCCGAGACCGATGCCCGTCGCATAGGCAGAGAGCACATTGTAGACATTGAACCGTCCGACGAGCGGGGACGTGAGGGATTTGCTCCCGTCTTCCGTTCTGACGATGAACGTCGATCCTTCCAGTGACAGCCTGACGTCGAGCGCCTGGACGGCTGCGTTCGCGCCGAGCCCGTAGGAAATCGTCCGTGCCGCTGTCGATGAAACCATCTTCATTCCCCACGGATCATCCACGTTGGTGACAGCGACGCTATTTGCTGACAGGCTGTCGAACAGGATCTTTTTCGCGTTGAAGTATTCTTCCATCGTCCCGTGGTAGTCGAGATGATCCTGCGTCAGGTTTGTGAAGACGGCTGCCCGATACCCGATGCCGTAGACTCTCGATTGATGCAGAGCGTGGGAAGACACCTCCATCGAAACCGACTGACAGCCTGCGTGCACCATGCGGGCAAGAATGTCGTTCAACTCAAGCGATTCCGGAGTCGTGTGCGATGCAGGGAGCGTCCCGTCGCCGATGACATACTCAATCGTACCGATCAATCCGGCTTTCTGTCCCGACGCTTCGAGAATCGACCGGACGAGATGAGTCGTCGTTGTCTTTCCGTTCGTCCCCGTGACTCCAACCATCGTCAGCTTCTGTGACGGTGTGCCGAAATAGTTCGCCGAGATAATCGCGAGCGCTTTGCGGCTGTCGGGGACGACAATCTTCACGACGTGGTTGTGCATGAAGTACGCGTCCGGGAGTTTCAAGTCGTCCTCGAGAATCACGACCTTCGCTCCCCGCTCGACAGCGGGCTCGATAAACCTGTGGCCGTCTGTACCGGCGCCCCGCAATGCAACGAAACAATCGCCACGCTCCACCTTGCGGGAGTCGTACTGGATCTTCTTGATGTCGATGTCGCCGGTGACCAGGAAATTCCCATAGGTCAGCTCGAACAACTTTGAGACATCAACTCCCTCGAGAAGGGTACCTAGATTCATGCGGTCTC
>DATJQB010000136.1:0-4437 GCA_035506075.1 Bacteroidota bacterium
GAAATCCCAGGTATCCTTGAATTGATCGACCGACGGGATGATGCGTTGGTTTGGACGCGCGTAGTAATAGTTGCCTGTGAGAAATACCTGCGGGAACCAGCCGCCGATGGCGGAGGTGACTGCAGCGCCGGCTGCCTTCACACGAGCTTCAAGCGCAAGGATATCAGGACGCGCCCCCAGCGCGGAAGGAAGCAGCTTGTCCAGGCCCGGGTAGTCAGTCGAGGCGGGCGTGAGCGACGACGCAATCCCAACCTCTGTCTCCAGCGGGATGCCAATCGCCGAATTGAAGGAGATCATCGCAAGCTTGACGCCGTTCAGCGCGTCGCTTTGGAGGATCCTTGAGTTCGAGAGCTGGACTTTCACCTTCAGCACATCGTTCGTCGTCGCCATTCCCTGCTTCATCAGGTTCTCCGCGTCAGCCACATGGAGCTCAATCTGTTTCACATTCTCATCTGCCAGCCGTTTTACTTCCATCGCACGGAAGAGGTTCCAATACGCCGACGTTATGTTGAATACGAGATCGGCCTTATCTTTGACGACGTCGATCTTCGCAGCCTTCGCCTGGAAGTCTGCGTTATCAACAGCTCCCTGGAATTTCCAGCCGGTGAACAGAGGCTGCTGCAGCGATGCCCGGGCGGCGTACGTGTTCGGGATGTACGGGAAGATTGATGTCGGAGCACCAGGGAGCGGTATCTTGAACTCCGGCACCTCGCTCAGCCGCTGATAGGACCCCGAGACCTTCAACGACGGATAGAGCATCGCGCTCATTTCGCTTGCTTTCGCTCCCGCATACTCCGATTTCATTTGGGACGCGTGCAGCACCCTGCTGTTCTCGATTCCGATCCGCACGCTCTCTTCAATCGTCAGCATCCGCGTCTGCGACCAGGCCGACGACAGCACCGCGACAATCAAAGCTGGTACCATGGACATTGTCTTCATACAGCAGAACCTTCCGGAATTCCTTGAGTAGTATTCCCTTGCGACAAGAGCGAGATAAAGACATTTTCGAGCGACGGGGTAATGACGCGCCTGTCCGAGATCTCCAAACCGTTGTTCCTGAAGGCACTCACGATTTTCCGCATCGCCTTCTTTTCATCGTCAACCACAATGTTGAGCCGATCGCCAAATGCCTGCACTTCCGCAGCAAGATGTTCAGATCGCAGGAGCGAGGCCGCGCGCCTGATATCATCACACACGAGCTCCACGATGGTCCCGCGCATAACACCTTTCAGATTCTGAGGAGTATCGGCAACGAGGATCTTCCCATCGTTCATCATCGCAACCCGGCTGCATCGTTCGGCTTCATCGAGGTACGGCGTCGTCATGAGAATCGTAATGCCCGTCTTGAGCAGGTTGGAGAGGATCTTCCAGAAATCACGGCGCGAAACGGGATCGACACCGGCCGTCGGCTCGTCGAGGAAAATGACCTCGGGGGTGTGAATCAGGGTACAGGCAAGTGCGAGCTTTTGTTTCATACCGCCGGAAAGGTTCTCAGCGAAGCGCTTGCGGAACGGTGTCAACCGTGTGAATTCAAGAAGTTCATCTCTCCTTTTGCGGTACTCCTTGACCCGATGGATTTCCGCAAAGAACTCGATGTTTTCGTCGATCGTCAGGTCTCCGTAGAGGCTGAATTTCTGCGACAGGTAACCAATGCGGTCTTTTACTTCACCCGGATGTTTTCTGACATCGTACCCGCATACGAGCAATTCCCCTTCATCAGGCGGAACGATCCCGCACAGCATCCTGATCGTCGTCGTCTTGCCGGCCCCGTCAGGTCCCACAAGCGCAAACATCTCCCCTTTCTGAATGCCCAGGGACACTGCATCGACAGCCCGATGCCCGTCAAAGGATTTGCTGACGCTATGGAGTTCGATCGCGTTCATCATGTCAAGGATCAACGAACAACTGCATCGGCAGGCATGCCGGATTTCAAAGCCCGGTCCTTGTTTTCCACTTCGAGCTTCACGCCAAAGACGAGCTTCGTCCGGTCTTCCTTCGTCTGTACATTTTTCGGAGTGAATTCAGCGATCGGCGAGATATAGATGACTTTTCCAGGGAACGTCCTCTGAGCGTAGGTGTCGATCATGACATCCGCAGGACCGCCGATCTTCACTCTTCCCAGCTCGGTCTCGTTGACATAGATCATAAGGTCCATCTTATCGAGTCGGGAGATTGTCGCGACGACGGAGCCGACATTCGCCAGTTCTCCTTCTTCATACGGTTTGTGCGTAATGGTTCCCGACACCGGGGCGACGATGACTGCGTCGGTGAGCTGCTTCCAAAGCAGGTCAGCGGTCGCTTTCGCCTGGCCCGCCCGCGCCTTTGCTGCGGCAAGGTCTTCTGGGCGGGCGAACCTGCGGAGCTTGCCGAGGTTCTGTTCCGCCGAAGCCAATTGGGCTTTGGCGATCGTGTAACGGGAGTCGGCATCGTCAAACTGTTTCTGAGTGATCGTGTTTGAAGCGAGCAATTGCTTCATGCGGGCATAGTCGTCGCTTGCGTTTTTGTATGTCGCCTGCGCCTGGCGTAGCGCCTCTTCTCCCAGCTGAAGATCTTCAGTGCGCGCTCCATTCACGAGAAGTTTGTACTGCGCGTCTGCCACTTCGAACCCCGCTTGCGCCTGCCTGAACTGCAGCGAGAGGGTTGAACGATCGAGAATCACAAGCGTGTCGCCTGTCTTCACTTCGCTCCCCTCGTCGATCCGGATCGATTCGATTTGTCCGGATACTTTTGCACTGACATTGACCTCGGTCGCTTCCAGGGTTCCGCTCGCCTCGATAGCGCCCTTGTTGGAATTCCCGCATCCCCACAACAGGACGCCGAGTGCAAGGAGAATCGATTGTGTTTTCATAGTGTCCTTCAGTGTAGACTAGACGTATTCTTTTGGTTGATCGAAAATGTGGAAGTCCCCTCTCGCCTTGTCTGTCAATGCCCCCTGAAAGAGGACCTTCAGGATACCCCGCGCTGCGTCCTCGGCTGAAAAAGAGTATTGCGAGACAACCTGCGGATTGATGACGCCCTGGACGGAACTAACGAGCATTCTTATCAGGATCTGCTCGTGGATCTCCGGTCGGAAAATATCTTCATTCCTCGCCTGAACGATCATTTTCACGAGCCGGCTGACAATGTGCTCTTCCCTGAACTTGTCAAGCTCCTTCCAGATAGTTGGAGCGCAACGCTGGATGTCTGCGATCCCCTCCCTTCGGAAACGGCTCACGTATTTCCCCATTGTCGTCATCGCGTCGGCAAGCTTTTCTGCGAATGGTGCCTCGGAAGAAGCGATGCGCTCCAGCTCCCACCCAGCGGAGCGCATCATGGAATGCAAGGAGGCTCTCAGGAGCTCTTCCTTGCTTGGATAGAATTTGTAGAGGGTCTTCTTGCTGATCCCGAGATCCGTCGCCAACTCATCGAGCGTCACTTTACTGAACCCCTTCGAAAGGAATTCATCCCTGGCCCGTTCAAGCACCCTCTCCCTGATCTCAAGATCTGTTGTCATCGTGCTAGTTCTTTGGAAACTTATACGGTTCTTATCGTTTCCAAGTTATAATTCTTGCTGATTTACATGCAGGATTTTTGTTTTGCAAATATATCTTATGGAAACTCATATCGTATTTCTAGTTTCCAATATAATACACTCGGGGTCATTTGTCAAGGAGAAAAACCCCAACGTGAAAAAAATCTCAAATACACAAACGGTCTTTTACTATTGCGAAAGCTCCACTGATGCGTTTTTCGACAGAGACAACTCAGGTGACAGCGAAGGCGAAAAATGCAGGAATTTGGACATTGAGTCGTTGGTCTCGCGCCGCGTCGCATCATGAGGCATCCTGCGGCATCGGCACGAAGATTGTCACGGGAATACAGCTACAGGGTCACTCGTCAGCGAGCCTGTCTTCGGCATGGATGAACTCAATTTGTCCGTTTCTTGGCCTCACGCGACGATCGGCTGTGACCATCCGCACTAACCCTCATCTGACACCTTTGTGCAAGGAGACCAACCTATGATGAAACGTGCACTCGTTCTGACCGGAATCATTTTGCTTCTTCTGAATGCGGGGGGATGCAAGAAGTCCGACTCAACAACAAGTTCGGATACCTACACAGACAATCTCACCCTCGGGCTTGGACTGAACTCCACCAACCTCTTCCAGCTTGTGGCGCAGGGAACGACGTTCAGCATGACGCCAAATCTCATGATTTATTGGCGGCTCGAAAGCAAGGACGACATGGCCGGTTCAGCCGTCACCATCAAGGTGGAAAAACTGACGAATGGCACGTACTCAACGGTGCTCTCCACGCAATATCCCAATCCGCAGAGCTACGGGCACATCATGCTCTCAAGCTTTCCAATAACCTCTGCCGGAAGCTATCGAGCAACGGGGATCCTTGTCAACGGCTCCAAAACTATTGGAACGTGCAACTTCACCGTGCAGTGATCTT
>DATJQB010000137.1:0-3142 GCA_035506075.1 Bacteroidota bacterium
CGATCCTTTGTGATGAACGCGGAACGATGATCGACGACGGTCACATTCCATCCCAGATCTTTCGCGAATCGGGCGATCGGGACAGAGTCTGTTCCGGCGCCGATAATGACAAGCGGCACGGGGGGGCGTAAGTACTCGAGAAGCGCCTCGACCGTTCCTTCCATGAAGCGATATTCTTTGACCGTCGTCCTCTTTGATCGGAGCGCTTCGATGCAATCCTCTGTCAGCGCGGCGGTGAGTGCCGGATTCATGACATCCTCTGTCACGGTCCCTGTCTCGAGCAGGAAGAGATGAGTGCCCACCGACGCCCTGAATTCGCCGTCCACGCGAAAAACCGTCGCAAGCACTCCACTTTTCCCGGCCTTCAGACATTCCGCGATACTCTTGAGATGGAAGGAACGCGTGCTGAGCGGAAGGGGCTCGAGCAGGATCTTGATGACGCCGTTACAGCCGAGGTTGAGCCCCCAAACGTCGCTCTCCGATGCAGTCAGGTCGTAGACAACAGTGATCGGTTCATGAGTGTCGAGGACCTTTGCCGCCCGCTCGACGACGTCCGCTTCCAGGCAGCCGCTGCTGATGGCGCCGATGGTGCTGCCGTCTCTGCGGATGAGCATGCGCGCTCCCGGGCGTCGGTACGTCGAGCCTTTGACACTCACGACAGTTGCGAGGAGCGCTTCTTCTTCGGCCAGCTTGATCGCCTCGTAACCGCGAAGGATTTCCTGGAGTTCTTTCATACGTGTCCGATTAGTATCTGTTCAAGTCGTGCCCCACAACCACGGGACCGGCATATCCACCATCCCTGATTCCCCGGAGGAGTTCTTCATCCGTCGCTCCCATCCTGATGAGATGCGTAAGGATGAGAAGCTTTGGCTGGATCCGTTGCGCAAGAGATCCAAGCTCCTTGTCAGACGTGTGATACTCTTTCATGTACTTCGGCCAGTCGTCTCCGCCGGGACGTTGCTCCGGTTTCAGATGTAAAGATGAATAGACTTCGTGCACGAGAACATCGACCCCTTGCGCGAACGGAATCAGTTCCTCGTTGGAGCGTGTGTCTCCCGATATGACGATGCGACGGTTCTTTGTCTCGATCTTGTAGGCATAAGAATTCTTCCAGATGCCGTGGGGAACGCGCATCGCTGTGACGCGTACCCCGAGTGTATCGCAAACGACACCGGGGGAGATTTCGCTGACTGAGACTGCGAATCCATCCCGGCTTTCGTGCTCCAGCCCTTCCGTTCGAACAGTGATATCCTCTGAATACGCTGCGAGAAGATGATCGGTCATTGATTGGAGCCCCGGGGGTCCGAACACCCGGAGAGGGTTTTTCCGGCCCATCACCCAGGACGTGAAGATGAGGTCGGGATAGCCGAGAGTGTGGTCGGTGTGGAGATGTGTGACGAAGAGCGCCGTGACACCGTTGATCGGCAGGCCCGCGGCGCGAAGCTGTCGTTCGACTCCCGGACCGGCATCGAAGAGAAACACGTGACCGTCTGTTACGACCGCAGTTGCGGGACCTGATGCTTCCGGATCCGGCCGGGGCATACCGGTGCCAAGCAGAACGATGATTGTAGAATCGCCTTGTCCGGACTGAAAGAGCAACGGCTCTGCCGGGGAGCGTCCAACGACGCTCAACATCACCGCCAATAATATCTGCGGCAAACGAAATCTGTGAAAATGGAAACTCATATGAGCGTGCGGGCGCGCCTCGGTTGTTCCGGGATCAGTTTGTGGAACGACGCTCAACGGGTGAGCGACATTCCAAACGCTGGAACGTTGGGATGTTCGATACCGGGTAAATATACCAAATCCTGCTCAAAAAGTATGGGGGCGAAGGATGAAGCGGCGCCAACGTACATGAAGAGGCCGCAAGCAAATGTCGGATCACTCTGCCTGCGGCCTCAATGGACGAGCCGTGATGCGCATTGCTACATTACATTGCGGTGAATCTGAACCCCAGGGTTCCTCCGCCTGCAACGAACCGCATGCCGTCATTATAGGCTCCAAGATCGACTGTCATTGTCACCATCCGGAACAGCGAGTATTCCGCCCCGACCCCGAAACGCGCATGCCAGAGATCCTTTGATTGATCGAGGCCGCTGTCAAACGAAGTTGTGCGGCGCGTGTACACCATGCCGGCGGAGAAATATGGCCGGATGGTCTGGAGAGAGAGCGGGTAGACAAACATGGAAAGCGATGTGCGGACGTCTTTTTCCTTCCCGCCCCCCTGCTCGAGCGTGCCATCTGCATATTGAACGGTGAGGCCTACCGCGCCTGCCTTGTCGAATTGATAACCCAGCACTGCACCCATGCCGAGCGGGTTCTTGATGTCGCTCATCTTGTGATCCTGGTCCTGGCTGAAGAGTTGTGTGCTGACCACGCCGAATGTCAGCCGGTGAGAATCGAATTGAGCAACGCTTGTTTGAGTTGTCAGCAGTGTGAAGACTGCGACGAGGAGAAAGAGAACGCGTTTCATTGTAAATGTCCTTTGATGTTTATTGGTTGGTCCCGGCCGTCGGTGGATAACGATCCGACGCCGGAACGGTTCAGAGTGAACTATGAAGTTGCTTCTTGAACTCCGGTACTAAGTGACTCATGATTGTGTGCGTTGAGAAGCGAACCGAGGCGGTAACGCGCAAGCAGGAAAGCCGTCAGCGCCAGTGAGCAAAGTTGGAGGAACTCCGGGAGCACCTCTCCCCATCCTGCCCCCATCTGCGTGATCCTGATGGCCGCCTGGAAGTAGGGAGTGGTCGGAAGAAGATTTGCTGCGACCCGAAGCCAGGCCGGCATTGCTGAAAGCGGCCAGCTGTATCCGGATGTGAGCAGCACCGGGTAACTTGTAAAAACAAAAAACTGCAGCGCCATGATCTTTTTGCGGAAGAACGACGCAACGAATATCCCCGAGCAGATCGTTGCCACGAGCAGAAGGACTGTCAGCGCTGCAAGCGCAGAGCGATCGCCATTCAATGGGATTGAAAAAAGGGAGAAGTGGACCGAGAAGAAGAGCATCGCGTAACTTCCGAAGATGACGAAATAGAGCGCTCCCTTCCCGGCGATCATCGCCGAAACGCTCTTGTTCGCGGTACCGTGCAGCCGGCGAAGTCCGTTCACTTCCCGCTCCTTCGCAACGCTCTCCGCCAGCCCT
>DATJQB010000138.1:0-29102 GCA_035506075.1 Bacteroidota bacterium
CCCGACGCAACAGGTCGCCACTCCGGATATCAGCGGTCTGTCGAGAAGCCGGGTAACGCATCGCGTCTGGAAACCCCCGAACAGAACCACCACCTCACGCTTTTCGTTCGATGAAACTCTGAGGCTTGCACACATCATTCACAGACCGGAACCTATCCAAGAGATGTAGGAAACAGATTTTCGTTTTTGTCCCAGAAGGCTAACAATGTGAAGGGGTCGCGCGATGGCAATTACGCTGAACGCACGTGAAGAGGAGTTGAAGAAACGATTCGCCTTGCAGTACGAATGGGGCCAGCGTCAAAACGATGAGTGGGACACACTCACCGATTTCGTTTACCATATTTTCAGCTTCGATGCTCTGCTCAAGGAGATCGAAGCCCGGTTCAAGAATGATCCGATCTACCAGGATTTGCTGAACTACGGGATGAACCGCTGGTATAATTTCTGGTCAGCAAAAGCAGTGGAACAGATATTCTGTTCTCACCCGATCGTCCGGGCGGCCCGCGATTCCAACGACAGGCTGCGGGAGTTCAGGATTGGCGACCTGAGCTTCGATCACAAGACGTCAACATACCCGAGAGGCTTCAACCACGATCTGGATTTTGGCCAGAAACATCCGCGCGAACTCGTGGAGTGGTTCTACACGCACCAGAGCCAGCAGAAACGCAAGCACTTCGAGAACAGGATCTTCATCGTCCTGTATGCTTCCGATGGCCTGCACTGGAAACTCAAAGCCGAACTCGGCTGGATCGATGGGATCGTGAAAACATATCTCGATCAGTTTGACGCGGCGAAACTGCTGCGATTCAAGTTCGACGGAAAACGCGAAACGGTCGCAGACTTGTTGTGGGGAGTCCGGTGACGGGTCGGTGAATGATGAAATGGTGCTAAGCCAAGGAAGTCCCTCTGTTATCCGGATCGGAGATCGTACGAAAGCACCCGATCCGAGACTAAAACACCAGAAGCAACAGCCAGACCGTTGCTGCTCCGGTCAGCGAGCAACAGACGTTCACGACATCATTTCCAATCCAGGACAGTCCACGGACAAGGATCGTCGGCTGTTCGCAGTGAGTACGGCGCTCTGAATTCGATCCGCACGCAGTACATCTGAACTGTGACTGAAGCGTCCCGCCAAGAAGGCTGTCCACAAGGCTTCCGGCAATCCCCCCTGTCACGACTAGTACAGCGGTTCTCATCTCTGTATACCATGGATAACCCGCGAAGGCAATCACCAGGGCGCCGCACGCTCCTGCGATGGTGCCGGCTTCGGAGACACCACCACTCGTGCCAGCTTCAACAGGCTGAAGTGTGACCACGGAATACGTCCTGCCTCCTGCGAGCACTCCAAGCTCGGTCCCCCACGTGTCGGCAGTGACGGCGGCGAGAGCGCCCAGGTAGATGGGATAGAAATCGTACTGCGGTAGCAACCCAGCCGCAAGGGCAACGAGGCCGGCGACGCCACCGTTCGCAAACACCTGACCCCAATCCCTCGTATCCGACTTCTCGAACGACTGCTCAAACTTGATCTTCCGGGATTTTCCATATTTCGACAGCAGGCTTGAGAGCACGAAGAAGACGACGATGGGGACGGTCCATTGCCACCCGCCGGTGCCGTAGATAACAAAAGCAAGAATGAAGGTGGCGACCGAGCCGGTCCATGTCAGAAATCGTGCTGAGTAGGATGCCACTGCGACGAGGGCACCGAAGAGGGCGGCCATGAGATACTGACCGTTCATGGTCAGACCAGTTCGCCTACTGATGCCGGGGAGTGGTGGATGAGCGACAGGAGAAGTAGATCGAGCACGAGGTGCGGATCGCGGGACGTTGATTTCAATACCGTATCGGCTTCAAGCAGGGCAGTGAAGTTTTGTTCAATCTGCTGCAGATCGTATTTCGTACGGAAGTCGAGATATTGCTTCACAAAGAATGCGGGAACGCCAATTTCTCTCGCCGCATCCTGATCGGAGATCCGCTTCTGGCGAAGATCGGTGAGCTTCCAGAGCTGAGTAAAGAAGCGTGTCAGCATCACGAGGATCATTTGCGGCGACTGGCCGGCATCCAGCATCCGCTCGAGGATTCTGACGGACTCTTTCGCGTCCTTCCGGCCGATGGCATTCTGCAGCTCGAAAATCGTGTATCCCTTGGTCGCACCGACGACAGCGGCGACATCCTCGGCAGTAATCTTCTTCCTGTCTCCCACAAACAAGAAGAGCTTGTCAATCTCATTCTGGAGCGATCGGAGCGAGTTGCCGACGTACGCCTGCATGAGTCGGCACGCTTCGGGGTTTGCCTCCCTGCCGCACTGCTGGATGCGCTCGGCGATCCACCCCGGGACCATGTTGTCATAGAGCGGTTTGCATTCCACGAGCTCGGCCCGCTTCTTCAGGTCCGTGAACGGTTTCTTCCGGAAATCCGGCTCGAGGGAGATCAGCAGAAGCAGCGTCGAGGCAAGAGGATTGTTGATGTAGGCCGCGACAACTTCCTTGGCCGTCTCGTTCGTCGCGAGTTTCTCGAACTCCTTGACAACGACCACACGCTTTTCGCTCATCATCGGGAACGACGTCGCGTGGGCGATCACATCCTTTGCCTCCACCTTGCTGCCGTAGACAACGTCGAGGTTGAATCCGCGTGTCCCTTCATCCAGCGTCTTCGAAATGACAAGCTGCACCCCTTCGTCGATCAGGAAATCCTCTTCACCGTGGAAGAGATAGATCGGCGCGAAGTGCTTCGACTTGATGGACTGGACAAACTCGGCGTACGTCATTGTCTGCAGGCGCTGCCCTTGTTCACTTCACTACCGTAACCTTCTTCATCACGACATCCACCTTCGGCTTGCCGTCGTTCGGTCCCATCTGAGGGGTGATATCGACGGCGGCGATGGAGTCGACAACATCCATCCCCTTGACGACCTTTCCGAAGATTGTGTAGTTCTTCGGCATCCCCGGCACGTCACGCAGCATGATGAAGAACTGACTTGTGTTCGTGTTCGGCCCCCGGTTCGCCATTGCAAGCGTTCCGCGGACGTACCCTGCCTGATACGAAGGCGCGGAGGAATTGAGTTCATCTTCAAACTCTTTTCCATAGATGCTCTTTCCGCCGGTGCCCGTCCCCGTGGGGTCGCCCCCCTGGATGACGAATCCTTTTGCGATCCTGTGGAAGATGATCCCGTTAAAATATCCCTGCTCGGCGAGCCCGGTAAAATTGGCGACCGTTTTCGGAGCGTCGGACGAATAGAGTTCGACCTCGATCGTCCCTTTCGACGTTTCAATAGTTGCGTTCACGATTTTTCTCTGGCACCCTTCAGTTATGATGAGAAAGAGAAGCACAAGCATGACTGCGATCGGTCGTTTCATCGTTCCCTCGACTAGATGAAAAGAATTCCGGCTATTCCGACAACGAAACAATAGAATGCGAACCAGCTAAAGCGTCCACGCTCGATAATCTGCAGCAGCAGTTTAATCGAGCCATATCCCACGATTGCAGCGACAACAAGGCCGACGATAAACGGAGCAAACCCGAGCTCCATCCCCTGCCGCACCATTGTCTTCGTCTCGAGAAGCGCCGCCCCCGCGATCACCGGGACCGAAAGAAGAAACGAGAAACGGGCTGCAAGGTGCGGCGGAATCCGCAAGAACAGCGCCGTGCTTATTGTCGAGCCCGAGCGTGAGATCCCCGGAAGAATCGCCACCGACTGAGCTATCCCTATAATGGATCCTGAGACGATCCCTACCCGCTTGCCATCGACCGCTTTCGGAAAGCGCGTCATAAACAGGAACAACCCTGTGACGATGAGATCCACCGACACGAGTTTCGGATCACGGAACGCTTCCGCGATCTGATCGTGATACATCAGGCCGATGATGGCAGCAGGAACGCTGGCCACCATGATCGCGAGACCGAGCCGAAAATACTCGTTTGACGAGTATGCCGTTTTCCACGCCTGCGTCCGCGCCGCATCCCAAAAAGCCCGGATGATCCGGCTGATGTCGTGACGGAAAATGATGCAGACAGAGATCAGCGTGCCAAAATGAACATACACATCGAACGAGAGCATTTCCGGATTTGCGACGTTCAGGACCTGCTTTGCGAGCACGAGATGTCCTGAACTGCTCACGGGGAGAAATTCCGTGAGACCCTGCAGTAATCCAAGAAGAGCAGCCTGGAGGATCGACATAGAACAGGAGTTGGTTTCAGAGCAACTGGAACGTTACACCGAGTTTCACGCCGGCGTTGAAGAACGTCATCGATGGCAGATCGGGTCCGCTCCGGGCCGCCTGAGACGCGGCGCTCCCGCGCGACAGCGTGCCGAGAAAATCCCAACGCAGATCGAGACCGATGCTTCCGTAAAATGACTCGTCAAATTTCGTATTACCGACCGCATCAAGCTTGAACCCCGGTCCGTTTGTTCGGAACGTTTCATCCACGCCCAGCGCCGGGAAGGACTGCTCGAATTTCATGAAATGGTAGCCGATGCCTCCCCCAAACTTCAGCCGGAATCCCTGCCCAAACACGAGGTAATGCACCAGAACGGACGGCATCTGCACCTGATACGAAATATCCGTGTGCGGATACGATGTGCGGCTGTCGATGGAGTACGACTTCACAAGGAGGCTGTATTCCAGCCCCACGCTCCACTCGTTCGCCACCTGCAATTCAGGAACAATAGAGAATTCAGGAGCCGAGTTGAACTGATCGACTTTTTGATCGATCGTCGGCTGCGTCAGTGCATTGATGTAGTTCGACAGCGACGGAGTCGAGTGCACCGAAATGCCGAGCACTACCGAGATATCAAAGAATCGCCCCGAGCTGTCCGCCGGCGTTTGCTGAGCAATTGCATGTTCGGGGATGCAGCAACCCAGCAGGACGAGCACAACGGCGATGGATGCAATTGTCCTACTCACAGGGAAACCGGTACACCAAGCTGCAGCGATTCGATGATTTTGAACGTCGTGCGCGTCGTGGCAGCGAGACTCTCGAACAAGATCGGCGATGGCTTGCCCTCGGCAACGGCGGCAAGAAACTCACGCACCTCTGCGCGGTGCCCTTTGTCGACCGCAGAGAGTTTGAACTCCCGTTTCCTGCTCCCCTGATACAGCGAGAGATGCTGGAAGTTGTCGATGACGGCACTTCTTCCTGTCGACGAAATTTCGAGCCGTTCCTTGGGCAGCGACGAATCCCCGTTCGCCAGGTATGAAATTGTGCCAACCGAACCGTCCGCGAATTTCAGCGTGATGAGGACAGAATCGTCATCCGTCGCACCGGATGTCGCACTCGAGAGGGACTCAGCGAAAATCCTGACCGGGGTGGACGAGGTGATATACTGCATGAGATCGACGAAGTGACAGACTTCGCCGATGATCCTTCCTCCCCCCTCAACCGGATCGCGCGTCCAGTGTGTCTTCGGTACGAATCCGGCGCTGACGCGGTATTGCATCGCGTACGGTCCGACAACATTCTCAAAGAAACGTTTCGCGTGCTGCACGTGCGGTGCAAACCTCCTGTTGAACCCGGCGAGAAGAACCGGTTCCTTCCCGCTGCCGGCGGCGTGGTAGGCTTTGCGTATCTCCTCCATCTCACCGGCATTCAACGCCAGCGGTTTCTCAACGAAGACGTGTTTGCCGGCTTTGAGTGCTGCGACCACCATGCCAGCGTGGAGATTGTGTCGTGTGGCTATGAAGACCGTGTTGATTGATTCATTGTTCAACACATCAGACGGATCGCTCGTGGCGACTTCGAATCCAAACGTGCGCGCCACGTTCGTTGCATTGAGTCCGTTGCCGTTGCATACTGTTACAAGTGAAGTCCCGGCCGAACGCTGAATGTGTGGAAGCAGGAACCCCTGGGCGAAACTTCCCGCACCGATGAATCCGATCCGGGTCTCGGCCGGAACCGGCTCGCCTTTCCTCGTTGAAATCCTGATCGAGCGAGTCTCCTGCCCTCCTGAACCGACTGCATACTCAAGCAATACGCCAATAAAATGCTCGCGCGGTGCACCTTTAGCTCTGGTGATCAGGCCATAGGCCGCCTGGGCATCGTCGAGCTGAAACCTGTGCGTCGTGAGATGACCGAGCGTGACCTGCTTGGTCGCAAGGAGGCGGAGAAACTCCTTCATGTTCCTGTTTTCGCTCCACCGCACGTAAGGAGCGGGATAATCCTTTCCGCGCTCTTCATACTCAGGATCATACCTGCCGGGTCCGAGTGAACGCGAGAGCCGGAAATCAAGCTCCTTCATGTAATATGGGGGACGAGGAAGCGTCAGTCCGACGTCGCCAACGAGCACAACACGTCCCTTCTCCCGGCACAGTTCTCCGGCAAGCTCTACGGGGTCATCGCTCCGCGTTCCAGCAGTAATGATCACTCCGTCGGCTCCGAGCCCTTTCGTCGCCGCGCGCACGATGTTCTTCACGTCGCCCGTGTCGCGACGGACAGCAATATCGGCACCACTCTGCTTTGCGACCTTCACGGACTTCTCGTCCGGATCGATGCCGATGACCACGCAGCCGTTTGCCTTCAGCATCTGGATTGTCAGCTGTCCGAGAAGTCCCAGCCCGATGACAACGATAATTTCACCGAGCGTCGGCTCCAGCTGACGGATTCCCTGCAGCGCGATCGCGCCCAGTGTGGTGTACGACGCATCATCGAGGTTCACGCCTTTTGGAATCTTCGCACACAGGTGAACGGGGACGACAACATACTCCGCGTGGTTCGCATACCCCGCCCCGGCACATGCGACAAGGTCGCCTGCCTGAAGGCTCAGGTCTTTCCCGCCTGCAGCGACAACTTCGCCGGCAACGCTGTAGCCGATCGGGGCTGTCGATTCGAGTTTCGTTTGCACACGACGGTACGTGGCAATCAGACCGTACTGCCGTACCTGATCAAGGACGAGCCTGACGAGTTCCGGCTGTGCTTTCGCGCGTTGAAGGAGCGACGCCTTCCGCTGGTTGATCGACGCCCGCTCAGTGCCGGCACTGATCAACGAGTAGTGAGTTCTGACAAGCACAAACCCCGGCCGCAATGCCGGAATTGGAACATCCTCCACGCGCACGTCACCAGTCTTGTTGTGTTGCGTGACCTGTTTCATAGTTCAGACCGCCTTAGTTGTCGGTAGTTGCATTGACCACCTCGGACATGCGGAGATGATCCTTGAAGAAGTAGTAGAGTCCGACTGCTGTCGTAATGATGTATCCCACCTCATGGGTGATGATCGCGAAGCTCAGAGCGGTGAGTGTGTCGACACCGTACAGCCGGACAAGCGCAAATGAAAGGAACTGATGATAGGTACCAAGGGCTCCGGGAGCTGGAAACGCGAACGCGATGGTGGAAATTGTCAGCAGGATAAACGAGGCACCGATGTCGAGGTTGTGGCCCGCCATTGTGTGAAACGCGAAGAAGGGCACGTACAGGCTCATCGCGTAGGATGTATAGATCAGGACGCTCAGCAATGCGATCATCCCATACTTGCTGCGCATCTTCGCAACGCCGAATCCGCTGAGAAATGAATCGAGAATGGACTGATATTTCACCTCGAATCCCCTGGGGACGAACCGTTTCAGGTATTCGAGCAAGCGAAACAGCGACGCAGCCTTGAAGAACAGGAACACGAAAAACAGAAGAAACCCGATTCCTCCGACGAAAAAGAACGGTCGAACGGCGTGGGCGTTGTCAACGAACGGATCCAGCGAACTCGGATAGATAAAAAGGACAGCGCACAGGATAAACAGGAACGTCGCCATGTCGACGATACGCTCGATGACAACAGTGCCGAACACAGAGCTCGTCGAGATTTTTTCCGACCTGCCGACGGCCACGGCGCGCGTCACCTCGCCGACACGGGGAAGCAGATTGTTCACCATAAAACCGATCATGACGCCGGAAAACAGATTCCGGACGGAAATGTGTTCCTTGACCGGATCGAGGAAGTATCTCCATCGGACAGCACGCAGCCAGTGACTCACGACGACGATAGGCACAAGTACGCCCACCCAGAAATAGTCCACATCCTGGAGGGATGCCCACAACTCTTTGAAGCTGACACCGCGGAACGCCAGGTACAGGAACGCGACAGCAAGCAAAAAGCCCGCACCGGTTTGGAGATATTTTTTGAGTCGTGGCTGCATAGTGGGCAGGAGGAGGTTAGCGCAGGTCGACGACTTCTGTTCCCTGCGGGGGTGTGAACGCAAACGTGCCGTTGTTCAGGTTCGTATTGATCTTGATGTCCTGGACGGTGTACGTTTTCTCCGTGTCATTCACATCAAGCATCTCAACTTTCTTCACAACCCACGTCGCTTCGTCCACCCACACTTTCATCGACTTGATGAAGGACTGATCGTCTTTCGGGACAAGTTTCAGCATGACCGTCGACTTCTCCGATCCCGCATCAGGCGGCACGATGGTGGCAAAGTAGTTCGAAGGAAGATTCAGCAGAAACTGCTCCGGTGTGAAGGAATCGGACGATTCCTTGTATCGATCGATCAAAACCTGTTTGTTGACCGGCGAAAAGGACCAGACCGTCGTCCCGTCCGTCACAAGCGTCTGGTATTCCGTCTCGACCCGGTAGTGGTTCGGCTTCTTCATCCGAAGCGTCCCGGAGAAGCTCTGCTCGATCTTCGAGAATCCGAATTTCACGTGCTGAGTAAACTTCGCCGTCGCGTCCTGGATCGATTCGTATTTCTTCTGCATCCGGTCGGTGATTTCCTTCACCGTGTACTCCTTACGCTGACCGGAACACAGCGTCGTGAACACCAACAGCGCAACCACAAGACGTCCCATCACAAACTCCTCAAGATAATATCCAGTTCTGCATCTGTTTCCACGAGCACCTCACGGGCCTTGCTGCCATCGAACGGCCCGACAACTCCTGCCGCTTCGAGCTCATCGATCAGCCGTGCCGCCCTGGAATATCCCACCTTCAACCGCCGCTGCAACAAGGAAACCGAACCTTGTTGATGCCGTACGATGATGCGTGCGGCTTCTTCGAACAGCTCGTCTGTCGATCCTCCACCTGCAGCGCCCGCGCCTTTTTTCTTCTCGAACACGGAAGGCAGCACCGTCGGATGGCTGTACCCCTTTTGCTTTGCGACATGGTTCACAACTCTCTCGACCTCATCCGCGGAAATAAAGGCATTTTGCACGCGGATCGGCTTCGGACTTCCCGCAGCGAGGTACAACATGTCGCCGTTGCCAAGGAGCTGATCGGCACCGTTCATGTCGAGAATTGTTCTGGAATCGATCTTCGATGCTACCTGGTAGGCAATGCGGGCCGAGAAGTTTGCCTTGATCACCCCGGTAATGACATCCACCGACGGACGCTGCGTTGCAAGAACAAGATGGATGCCGACAGCGCGTGCGAGCTGTGCAAGACGGGCGATTGGTTCTTCCACCTCACGGGCAGCAGTAATCATCAGGTCGGCAAGTTCATCGACAACGATGACCAGGTACGGAAGCTTCCTGTGCTTGATCGTCTCGGTGTCGTGCAATCGTCCCGCCTTGAGGCGTTCGTTGTAGTCGGCAATATTGCGGACGCCAGCTGCTGCGAGACGGTCGTAGCGTTTCTCCATTTCGAGCTCGACGCTCTTCAGCGCCAGGACAGCATTGTTCGGCGACGTGATGATCTCTTCGTCGATATCGGGAGAGACAGCGAGGAAGTGTTTGTTGAGCTTCGCGTACTGCGAAAGCTCGATCTTCTTTGGATCGATAATGATGAATTTTACGTCGCTCGGATGGAGACGGTAAATCAGGCTTGTGATAATCGTGTTGATGCCCACGCTCTTGCCGGAGCCCGTTGCTCCTGCGATGAGCAGATGCGGCATCTTCGCCAGGTCGTCGACGCAGACTTCTCCCGTAATCGTCTTTCCGATGCCGAGCGGAAGCGCTCCCTTGAAATCACGGAACCGCGAGGAATTAATGATCCCGCGCAGCGTCACGAGCGCCGGATTGTGATTCGGGATTTCAACGCCAACCGTTCCCTTGCCGGGAATCGGTGCGATAATGCGGATGCCGCGCGCTTTCAGCGCAAGAGCGATGTCGTCCTGAAGGCTCTCGATTCTGCTTATCTTGACCCCCGTTGCAGGAACCAACTCGTACAGCGTCACGACAGGACCGGGAGTCACGGAAACACTCTCAATCTCGACGCCGAAATCAGCCAGCTTCCCGCGCAGAAGCTCCGCGTTTGCTTTCAGCTCCTCCTCGTCAACTTCCTCGGAGGCCCTCGATGCATCGAGCAACTCAACCGACGGGAAGACGTAATCGATTTCCTCTTCTTCAGGCTCTTCAACCGGCTGCCGGTCGTCGAAGTTGATCTCCTCTTCCTGCATCGGTGCGTTGATATCGAGCGGCACCTCACCGTCGGGGCCTGTGCCGGATTCTTCGAGGTCGGCCGGTTCCTCTTGATCAGCCGGAGGCTGCACCTTCGGCGGCTCTTCCCTCACAGCAGGCTTGCGGGCCACAACGGTAGGAGGCAGGCGTTCAGAATCATCACGCTTGATTTCCACCTGTCGACGCAGCGCCGGGGCTTCCTCCCCCTTTTTCACCTCAATGTTGGAGCTCGCTCTCTTGTTCCGGATCCACGCTACGAAGCGGGCGAACCACTCCTGCAGACGTTCATAGCTTTGCTGGATGTCAAGATCGACGAGGAGTGTCAGCACGACAGCAAGCAGCCCGAGAAGAAGCAGGAAGCTCCCGACAAGTCCGATGAGCTTGTAGAGCGTATTGGCGGCGAAATCGCCGACCGCTCCGCTCCATTCTGTTGGGAGCATCGGGACTTCGCCGATAAGCCTGAACGAGCCCATCAATGCTGAGAACAGCAGGGCGATGGCGACGATATAATTCGTCGCAAGGATGAGTTTGTGAAGGTCCTTCTTCCGGAGCAGGTACCAGGACCAGGCGAGGCTCAGGAACGGGAGCACGATGATCCCGTATCCGATCGTCGAATTGATGAACCAGTTCGAGAGCACGGCGCCAAGAAGTCCAAGCAGATTCTGCGTCCGGTCGGCTTTGGCCTGGAGCGCCTCATCAGGCGTGAGGACCTTCCAGAGATCGACGATGCGCACCTGGCCGTTCGATTGATCTGCCGGCGTGTACGAGACGAGGCTCAGGAGGAGCATGAAGGAAAAAAGAATCCCAAGAAACGACCAGATCTGACGCCTCCGGTCGGGGTTCTTTTTCTTCTGAGGTTCTTTTGGTTGGTTCTGGGGTTCGGCCATAGAGCGAAGAGAACGCTTACGAACCTGGTTTTGAATTCACCGCGTTCTCCGCTTCTGCGTGGCGCGGCTCGTCCCTCTTCAGCTTGATGACGTTGCCGCTGAGGACCGGGAGGATGGAATAGGAATCGACGGTCGCAGCGATCTTGATGTCCTCGAGGAAACCGATCTCGGCAAGGTATTTACCATGCTCGGTGTTCTTCATCATCTTGAGCAGCGATCGTCCATAGGTTTTGTAGAGAGACTGCGACGCCAACGCGGAGTCCGTTAGTTCGAGAGCCGCCGACTTATCTGCAGCAAGCTTGTGCACAACCATGCCCGCACAGACAGCATCTTCAAGGCTGAAATTGCTGAACGCGTTCGCCCGGCCGGCGCAGATAAGAAGGAAATCCTGTTTCACTTCCTTGATGAAATCCAACACCTTCGAAATGTTTACAAACGACCCGACGGCGAGGTTCTGGGCGAAGCGGCTCTTGTACATAGCCACGGACCCGTTCGTCGTGCAGAAAATAATCGACTTCCCCTTCACGGTCGCCTCGGTATATTCGAGCGGCGAGTTTCCCAGGTTGAAACCCTGGATGATTTTTCCGTTGCGTTCCCCGCCGCGCAGCGTCACGTCCCCGAAGAGGCTGCCGGAAATCTTCACGGCATTTTCAATGCTTTCGACCGGGATGATCTCACGGGCACCGTTGTTCAGTGCAACGGCAATTGTCGTGCTTGAACGCAGCACATCGATCACCACGATATTCTTCCCCCGCAGCTCCAACTCGTCAAGCTCAAACGGATCAAATCGAACGTCTATCTTCATGCGAGAACAACCTGTCTGGATTTACTTTTTGACAAACGGCAGGTCCACGATCGTGGCCCCCACTTCTTTGCCGCGAATGAGCACCTGAATGGAATTCCCAACAACGTCCGATCCGGCAGCTACATAGCCGAGTCCGACCGCCCGCTCAAGCGAGGGAGAGAACGTTCCACTCGTAACATGTCCGATCTCGGCTCCCTTTGACGCCAGCGGGTATCCGTGGCGCGCAACAGCCTTTTCGGCGAGGTTGAATCCCACGAGCCGCCGCTTCAGACCTTCCTGCTTGACTTTGGCGACCGCCGGTTTGCCCACGAAGTCCCCCTTGTTCAGTTTCGTGATCCAGCCAAGACCCGCTTCAAGCGGATTGGTCGTCTGATCGATGTCATTTCCGTACAAACAGAAACCCATTTCGAGCCTGAGCGTATCGCGCGCACCGAGGCCGATTGGTTTAATTCCAAACTCTTTTCCGGCATCGAAAACGGCATCCCAGATTTTCTTTCCAAGCGCGTCATTCGAGTCGAAATACAACTCGAATCCAAGCTCGCCCGTGTATCCCGTCCGGGAAATGATCATCTCTTCACCGGCGATCTTGCCGCGGACAAAGTGATAATATTCGACCGGTGCAAGATCCACGCTGGAGATTTTCTGAAGCGTTTTCAACGAGTGCGGACCCTGTACTGCAAGAAGCGAATACGAAGCGCTCTTGTCCTGGAGATCCACATCGCCGCTGAGATGCGACTTCAGCCAATCGAAATCCTTTTGAGTATTTGAAGCGTTCACCACAAGCATGTAGTGGTCACCGCAGTGGTACACGAGCAGGTCGTCAACGATACCGCCGTCGTCGTAGCACATCGCCGAGTACTGCACGCGTCCGTCAAAGAGTTTGGAGACGTCGTTGATCGTCATGCGCTGAATGAACGCCGCGGCGTCCTTGCCGCGGACGATGAACTCCCCCATATGTGTGACGTCAAAAACGCCGACGTTGTTCCGCACCGCCAGGTGCTCGTCGATGATGCCGCTGTACTGCACCGGCATCTCGAAACCGGCAAAATCGACAAGTTTCGCTCCGAGCGACCGGTGAATTTCAGTGAATGCTGTCTTTTTCATGACTATTTCTTCTGATTTTTGTTCCAATCCTCCAAAAACTTCTGGAGGCCAGAGTCCGTGAGAGGATGCTTGATGAGCTGCTCAATGACCTTGAACGGGATGGTGCAGATATCGGCGCCGATCATGGCGGCTTCAACCACATGCAGCGGATGACGAACGCTTGCGACGAGCACCTGGGTTTCGTACTGATAGTTGCGGTAGATCGTCACGATCTGACGGACGAGCTCCATCCCGTTGTGACTAATGTCGTCCAACCGCCCGATAAACGGGCTGATGAAATACGCTCCTGCTTTCGCGGCGACAAGCGCCTGCGTCGGCGAGAAGCAGAGTGTGACGTTCGTGCGGATGCCTTCGCTCTTGAGGGCTTTGACGGCCTTGATTCCCTCCTTGATGAGCGGGACCTTCACGACAATATTCTTGTGAATCTTCGCCAGGTCGCGCCCTTCTCTCATCATCCCGTCGAAATCCGTCGACACCACCTCGGCGCTGATCGGACCATCGACGATGCTGCAGATTTCGTCCAGAAGTTTTCGGAAATCCTTCCCTTCTTTTGCAACGAGGCTCGGATTCGTGGTGACACCATCCAGAACTCCCATACTCGCCGCTTCCCTGATCTCTGCAATGTTCGCGGTGTCGATGAAAAACTTCATGGTTCGATTCCTTTATGTGACTGGAGAACGTTTGACATCCGGGCGCAACGGGTCGGACTGATGAGGCGGTTCAATACTCCTTTCACTCCGATGACCATGACTGCCAAGGACCGGCAGTGCCTACATCTTGTACTGCTCGGTAATATCCTTGTTCTGCCGTATCGAAATAAACTTGAAATCATCCATCGCAAGCGCCTGGTCCGGGACGACCTTCACCTTCACGAAGAACTTGAACATGATGCGGGTCAGCCTGCTGATGGTCCCTTGTGTCAGATACGATGCAGTGTTCGGATTCACGTGAAGCTGGAGCCGGAACTCGCGTGATTCCGATTTGAACCGGCGGATCCATCGCTCGATCTGGTTCAGCGTGGTGGTCTTCGACTGCACGAGACCCGTGCCACCGCACGTCGGGCACGCATCGCTGAAGCTCATCTGCACATTCTGGCGGATTCTTTGCCGTGTGATTTGCATCAGGCCGAATTCCGTCAGCGGCAGCACCGTTGCCTTCGCCCGATCCCGCTTGAGCTCCTTCTTCACCTCATCGTATACTTTCTTCTTGTTCTTCTCGTCATCGAGATCGATGAAGTCGATCACGATGATACCGCCGATATCTCGCAAACGCAGCTGGCGCGAAATCTCACGAGCGGCTTCAAGGTCCGTGCGGAGCGAATTCAGTTCCTGTTCCCGCTTCGCAGCATAGCGCCCGCTGTTCACATCGATCACCGTCATTGCTTCGGTCTTCTCGATGAAAATGTACCCGCCGCTTTTCAGCCAGACCTTCTTGCTCATCAACGTCTGGATGTCTTTCTCGACACCGTACTTGTCGAAGATCGGCTCCTTGCCTTTGTAGAACTCGAGCCTGTCGAGCATGTCCGGGGACATCCACTGAACGTACGCCTTGATTTCCTTGAACAGCTTCTTGTCGTCGACGCCGACCCGTTCAACGCGGTCGCCAAACAAATCGCGGATGACGCTCGAGGTCGTGCTCATGTCCTTGTAGACAAGAGCAGGCGGCTTCTCGACCTTCACAGCTTTCTCGATATTGGACCAGACCCTGAGGAGTTCCTCAAGATCCTGCTTGATCAGATTATCTTCCTTGCCTTCTGCAACTGTCCGGATGATTGCACCAAAACCCGCCGGGAGAATCGGACGAACGAGACGGCGCAGACGTCGCTTCTCCTTGAAGTCGGCCAGCTTCTTGGAAACGCCCACTTTTCCATCGAATGGAAGCAGAACTAGGAACCGGCCCGGCAGTGAGATCTCCGATGTAACGCGAACTCCCTTCTTGCCAACGGGTTCTTTCGTGATCTGGACAAGAATATCCTGCCCCTTTTGCAGGTTTACTTCCCGTTCCGTGCGGTGATGTCGCTGGCCGTCCCCATTACCCTGGCCGCCGCGGCGGTTATCCTGTGAAGGAGCCTGGGCAGCCGGCTCGGCAGAGGGAGCGCCGTTTGTTGCAGGGGAGCTGTCGGACGCTGGAGGAGTCTCGTTCTCGTCATCGTCGTCGTCATCGAACAACGCGTTGTACTCGGAGAGTGACGAGCCGATGTCGGAGAAATGAAGGAAGGCGTCTTGCTGGAGACCGATGTCGATGAACGCAGCTCTGATGCCGGGCATCACCTTGGCGACCTTGCCAAGATAGATGTCCCCCACCATGCGTTCCTTACCGGGGGTTTCTACAAACAGTTCGGCGAGCTTGCCGTCTTCAAGAATGGCGATACGATGTTCGTTCGCAGTGGAATTGATAACAATTTCTTTTTTCATACGGGAATCCAATCCACCTCAGTCTCGACTCAGCAGGATTGAGACATATCGCAGCGGACGAAGTTGGACGAACCCCCATATGGCGCGGCGAACGACCGCAGGGAGACATTCGTGGCATGAACCGTCCAGATCGACCATCGCGTTGCATCAGCCAGACCGATTGACTCCGAGTTCTTCGGGTTACGATCGGGATGACAAGCCCGATCCGCCGGTTGGCGTCGCGGGGCGCAGTCCACACAAGCGAGAGACTGGTGGTGAGAAGTAAAAAGGAGAATAGGAGGATAATAACTGCCATGGGTTATGTGCCTGGTTTTATTCGCTCACGCAAAGCAGCGAAAAGCCATCGAGGCGGGCTGTACGGGCAGATGCAGCCAGATCATCCGGCCGCAACAAATAAAAAGAGGCCAAGCGACCCTGTGTCACACAAAACTCTTTGCCGACCGTTGCTTCCTTCCGGACCTGGCGGGGTTGAGCAACGTCTTGTTGCACAGGACTTGACCTCAATGCTGAACAGAAAACCAACAAAAAATCTCCGTGATGACTGAACGTCTGGCTAACGAGTGACTGGTTAATGGGTTCATTGGGATTCCTCTGCTTCTCCCCATGGACCAATTAACTGCCCACCAATTAACGGCTCACGACTTTGTGGAGCTGATCGGGATCGAACCGACGACCTCTTCGTTGCGAACGAAGCGCTCTCCCAAACTGAGCTACAGCCCCGAGGAACGTCTAATTGTCAACGAAGAATGACTCTTTGACTAGCGAAATGTAGTGAGAATGTGAGAAAGAAACAACGAGAATCGATCCTACCCCTTCCTGCGCATCAAACTCTCAATTCTTGCTTCCAAATCCGCCGGATGAAACGGCTTCACGACATATTCGCGTGCGCCAAGTTTCGAACAGTGGATTCTATCCGCCGCACTGTCCTTTGATGAGAGAACGATGACTGGTACCTGCGACAGCGATCGGTCCTCGTGCATCTGTCGCAAAACCTCGAATCCATCAATTCCCGGCATTGAGAGGTCCATGATCATGCAATCCGGGAGTTTGTTCTCCTGGAGCCAGGCAAGGGCCTCTTCGCCGTTTTCTTTGCTTACGACGTTGAACTTTTGCTCGAGAATGCTCTCGAGTATCATACGGATTGCCATTTCATCATCGACAACGAGAATCGTCTTGTCCATAGTCTGACCCGTCACTCCCGGCATTGCAATGTGTTATAGTCTTCTTATCTCCCGACGTATTCGGCGACAATGCGCGAATCCATCGTGTCTGTGCAATGCCAAATCTACGCCTTTAAGCTTCCTGATTCAACAGGCAAATTCGATCTCTCACGTGAGCGGATTGATTCTCCACTCCATTTTCGCTATGATTCACACGACACAGGAGGCCACTTGAAGAAGAAACAAACCGTCGAATCGTTGTTCGCAGACTATGTCCGGGTCGTTCGCAGGCTGAGGAAGGAATGTCCCTGGGACAGGGAGCAGACCCATCAATCCATCCGCCACAGCCTTATTGAAGAGGCCTACGAAGTCGTGGAGTCGATCGATCACAAGAATATGGATGATCTGAAGCTTGAGCTTGGGGACCTGCTGCTTCATGTCGTCCTCCACTCGATCATGGCGGAAGAAGAATCGGCTTTCACGATCGAAACGGTGGTCGCCGAGTCGAGCGCCAAACTGATCAGGCGACACCCGCATGTTTTCGGCAATACGAAGGTCCGCGATTCGAAGGACGTCCTGAACAACTGGGAAAAGATCAAGCTCTCTGAAGGACGGAAATCGCTCATGGACGGCGTCCCGAAGAAGATGCCCTCATTGCTGCGCGCCCACCGCCTGCAGGAAAAAGCCTCCAAGGTCGGTTTTGACTGGAAACGGAAGGACGACGTCTGGAAGAAGGTTGTGGAAGAAATCGATGAGCTTCACGGGGCAGAGAGACAGCAGTCGCATGATCATCTCGAAGAGGAATTCGGCGATCTCCTCTTCGCCCTCGTCAACTATGCCCGCTTCATCAAAGTGAACCCCGAAAGCGCTCTCAGCAAATCGACAAAGAAGTTCACAAAACGGTTTCAGCGGATTGAAGAGGAAATGAGAAAGCGCGGGAAGAAGCTGGAACACTCGACTCTTGAAGAGATGGACGCACTTTGGGACGAAGGGAAGGCGCTCGAGAGGAAGCGCGGTTCACGCTGACGGCTGGTTCGGCTGCTTCGTGGAAACTTGTTCCCCGTTCTTCTTCGCTCCATCGCCGGTTGTTTTGAACTTGTCGTATGCATCGATGATGTCCTTCACAAGCCGATGACGGACCACATCGTTGCGATCGAAGTACGCAAATCCCACCCCCTGAATCGATTTCAGAATATCCTGGATCTGGACAAGTCCTGAGACTGCCGTTTGCGGCAGATCGATCTGCGTTACATCCCCCGTAATGACAGCCCGGGAATGTGCCCCAAGGCGCGTGAGGAACATCTTCATCTGCATCGCCGTCGCGTTCTGCGCTTCATCCAGGATCACGAAGGCATTGTGCAGTGTTCTGCCGCGCATGTATGCGAGCGGCACAATCTCGATGATCCGCTTCTCCATGTAACTCTTCATGCGCTCTGATGAGAGCATATCGTCAAGGGCGTCGTAGAGCGGCCGCAGATAGGGATCTACTTTCTCCTGAAGATCGCCGGGAAGGAATCCGAGGTTTTCTCCGGCCTCGACCGCGGGCCGGGCAAGAATAACTTTCGTCACGTCTCGGTTCTTGAGTGCCGCCACCGCCATCGCAACAGCGAGGTAGGTCTTCCCTGTGCCCGCCGGCCCGATCGCGAACACGATGTCGTTCTTCCTGATCTGCTGGATGTACGCCTTCTGTCCGGGTGTGCGTGGCTTGATGATGCCCACCTTGGTGTAGAGGATGGCGTAGTCTGCATCGTCGGGCGGGATGTCACGCGGAGTTTCGGGAACGGAACCGTTGACGGTCACGAGATCGATGACCGTATCGACGTCGTTTGGAGCAAGGTTTCCGTTTTTGTTGAGAATGTAGATCAGCTCTTTGAAGATCTTCTCTACCTTCGCGATCTCTCCTTCGGATCCTCTCACCGTCAGTTGATCTCCCCTGACAGTGATGGACGCATCAAAGCGCTCTTCGATCACCTGGAGGTTCGCGTCGTTGAATCCGAGCAGCTGCATGGTATCGACGCCTGCAAGCAGGACTTTTCGTTCAGCCAATCCGGTTCGCCTCCTGGAGCTGACTCCACAAAAAAGCGAAACGCCCTCGCACCCGCACAGCAGTGCGGAGAGGGCGTTTCAATGATGTATACGCTTTGGTGTTCAACAAGACGACGGCAGTTAATCTCCTCTATTTCTTGGCCGGAGCGGCGGGTTTTGCCGGCTCGTCAGCTGCCTTCTTCTTGCTCCAGTACGATCGTGCAGCAGATTTCTCTGCTTTCGTCAGCTCGGCCTTTGGAGGAATACTCAGAACCTGTCCCTTCTTGATGACGTCGGGGTTCTTGATCTTGTCCTTGTTACCCTGCCAGATCTTCGGCCAGAGGAACGCATTGTCATAGATCTTCGGCTTCTTGGCGATATTCCAGAGGCAATCCCGGTCCTTCGCCCACGTGCCGACCGTATAGGTCATCGCCATCTGGGCGGACTCGAGAGTCTTGCGAAGTGCGTCGAGCCGGTTCTGCTGTTCCTTGATCCGGTCGTAGTACTTCGGAAGAGATGCCATCTTGTTCTTCTTCACTTCGTCCAGCATCTTCTGAACGTCGTCGATCTCCCCCTTGCGGGCCCAGAGGTCCTGGTTCGAGAGACGTGACAGCTCATTGATCTTGCCGTCGATTTCGTCCAGCTTTGCTGCGAATGCCCGCTCGGAGGCGGCATCGGCACCGACAAGAGCCATCAGGTCATCGTTGCACTTTTTAAGCGCATCGGCCTTGGCGGCGTCTTCAGCTTTGAGTTTGTCGACCTCGCCTTGCAGCGCGGTCAGCTTGGTTTTCAGGTCGTTACGGGTGGCTGTCAGCTCCGTCATCTGCTTCTGCCACTCTTCCTTGGTCATTTCCTGTGCAGCGGCGAACGAGCACACATAGAGCACTAAGGCCGCCACGAGAAACAAACGATTAATACCTTTCATGGTCATTCTCCTTGGATAGGCCTTGTGTTACATTCCTTTGAGACGCTCCTGAACGAGCGCTTTGTCTTTTTCGCACTGTGCCAGCTGGGCTGTCTTATCGGCGATTGCCTTCATCAACGCGGCTTTCTCCGAATCCTTTGCAGAGATCTCTCGCTGCAGGGACGCGACCTCCGCCTTCAAATCTTCCAACTGCTTCAGCTCTGCGGCACTGGGTTTACTCGTGCAGCCGCTTGCGAGTGTCGCCAGCAAAGCGCCTGCAACAAATAGACCTGCATATGATTTCTTCATGAGACTTCTCCTATGTGTTCGAATGCGCAGTCCAAAATCGTACAACGAAATCCTTTGAATGATACACATTCAGGTCGTTAAAGTCAAGGGAAAGTACTCCGTTAAACGTTATTAAGGAGCAGGGTTAGAGCAATCCGCGTTGAGCGAAACTTGAGAAATGCCCGCCGCCGATAATGACATGATCGTAGACAGGAATCCCAAGAATTTTCCCCGCCTCCGCCAACTGCCTGGTGATTGCAATGTCCTCCTGGCTCGGTTCCGGGTTTCCGCTTGGATGGTTATGGACAAAGATAACGCTCGCCGCTTTCTCTGTCACGGCCTCGGCAAAACACTCGCGCGGGTGTACAAGCGATGAATTGAGTGTTCCACTGGTGATGCGCCGTTCAAGCATCAGACGGTTCGACGTCGTGAGGAGAAGCGCCCAGAATTCCTCGTGCTGAAGATCGCGGAGTTTCGGCGTGTAGATCTTCGCGACATCCTCCGGGGCCTGAAGAACGGGACGTTCGGTGTCGGCCTGAGCGGGGAGCCTCCGGGCAATCTCGAACGCTGCAACGAGACTCGCAGCGCGCACAGGTCCGATGCCAAGACGGCCGAGATCGGCCGCCGACAGTCGTGCGAGATCCCTGAGGGATCGCTGATCGGTGAGAAGTTTCTTGGCGAGATCAACGGCAGTAACGCCGTGGGAACCTGAGCGAAGAAGGATTGCGAGGAGTTCCGATTCGGAAAGAGCTGCGGCCCCGAATCTGGACAGCTTCTCACGCGGTCGCTCACCCGACGGCCACTGCTTGATGGTCGTATGGAAGTGCGACGGTTCGAAGACGCCGGAGCTGCTGCGACCCATAGGCCTACTCGGTGCTTGTAATGAGTTTCTTGCTCACATCGATTTCAGCGATCTTCTTGACGGCCCTTCCCTTGAACTGCATGATCGTGAGACAGGAATTGACGCGGCCGCTGTCGAAGTCCACCTTCGAATGGACCCCCTTCAGGGCGCCCGAATCTCTCAATGCAGCGACAAGTTCCTCCCTGTCCGCTGCCCCCTGCCTGATGGCGTGCAGGAGCAACTTCATGGCGTCGTAGCCGATCATCGCGTTGAGTGACGGTTCCTTGAAGTGACCTATTTTGTACGACTGGGCGAACGATTGGAACTGTTGATCCAGTTCATCCCAGTATGCATCGGTTGCAAAGATCACCCCGTTGGCGTACTGCCGGTTCTGGTCGAGCTCGAACTGATCGTTCCAATTTCCCGTCCCAAGAAGTTGTGTCTGAAAATTGAAGTAACGAAGCTGGGACGTCACGATACCGATCTCGTCGGAATTCGCTATCGACGCGAAGATCGCGTCGATGCCTTTCACGGGATATCCAAGGCTGTCATACTTGGCCTTCAGCCGCTGCGTCGGGATCTTCATTGAATCCACGATCCGCACTCCGGACTCGCCGAACAGGGTTGTAACATCAACAACAGCCTCCGCGGTCGTCAGCGAATCGATCTCAGCCTGCGGTATCCCCCACGTTGTCATGTGCCGGATATCGGCGGGCCGAAGCTTCCCGCCGAAGTTGATGACCGTCGGCTCATTGAGCTCCATTCCTCTTCTCCTCATCACCGCAAGGCCGGACCGCAGATCAGTTTCCCCGGGCGTATACCATTGAGTACTGACGATCGAACATCCAAGGCTCTTCGCTTCGCGCGTGAATGCATCCACGATAACCTTGTCCACAGTGTCCGATGCAGCGAGGACTGCAACGTTTTGGGCTCCAAGGGTCAGCGCCGCGTATTGCGCCATCGCGCGGCCACGCATGATGAAATCAGGGTTGGCCTGGAAAATCGAATTTCCTATCGCCGCGATACCGACCGATGTTGCCGTCGGTGTAATCAGCGGAATTCCCCTCTTTGCGGCAAGCGCAGCGCTTGAGAACACCTCGTTGCTGAAGACCGGACCGACAATGGCGAGAACCTGATCGTCTGCACTGAGATCTGAAACCTGTCTCGCCGCAACACCGGCGTCGCGCTCAGAGTCGCGCACGTCGAGATTGACTTTTGACGTCGCGTCCGTGTTGTATTCGTCGACGGCAATCCGCATACCATCGAGCATCTCCTGGCCGAGACCCCGAGCGTTCGATTGATCGGATTTGAATGAGAGGGGCAGGACCACCCCGATTTTCAGCACGCCCCCCCGCTTGACCCTCTCGAGACCGGCCTCCGCCTCTGCCACATAGGATTTCGGAGCGGGCATCGCGATCACACTTCTCAACAACGAGGACGCTTCGACGGCATCGCCGGTCCGCAGGATTTTTTCTGCGAGGCGGATTGTGAGGATCGCCTTCGTCGCCGGCACTCTGGCCGAGCCAAGGAGCGCGCGGGTTTCGGCAATCGAAAGGTCGCCACCGACAACGATGCCGAGCATTTTCTCGGCGCGCGACGACAAGACGGAGTCGCCACTCGATTGCGATGCTGCGAGGAATGATTCAGCCGACGGACGGTACTGCTGAAGCTGGTAGTAATCGAGTCCAAGAGTGTACTCCGCGTCGTCGATGTACTCGGATTTGTCGAACTTCGAGAGGAACTTGCGCAGGATCGACACCGATGACTGGTACTCGCCGATCTGGTACATCGATTTCGCGCTCATCAGATAGGCGGCGCTCGTCCGGTGAGAAATACGCGGGAGTTCGACGACGTGCCCGAAACCATCGAGGGCGGCGCGGTACTGATGTTCGTTGAAGTGTTTCATCGCCTCTTCGAAGGTGCGCTCAACGGCCGGGACAAACAGAACAGAGTCGGACCCCGACACCCGGTCTTGCGCCCATGAGGGAATTGCGACTGAACACGCAACGAGAATGGCCGAAAGGATGAGACGACGGTGCAGCGTCATGAGATCAGGATTGCGGAGTTTGGGATTGCTTGAGTTCGCGTGTTCCCTGGAGTGCACGCGTATGATGTGGTTCCACCTGAAGCGCCTGTTCGAACAGCTCGCGAGCCCGCTGGTAATCCCCCTTGCGGAGAAACACAAATCCGAAATCGACGACGGCGTCCGTCAGCTGCGGGTTGAGTTCGAGCGCCTTCCGCAGGTAGCGTTCCGCTTCATCGAGCTTATGAAGAGCGAGAAGCGACTCGCCGCACATGTGCCACGCCCGCGGTTCGTTAGGATCCATCTCGATGGCGACAACGAATTCATCGTGAGCCTTGCGCCAATCGTACATCTTTGCGTAGGCGGTGCCGAGCAAATAATGGGCGATCCAGCTGTATTGCTCGTTTGCAATTGATTCTTTCAGGCAATCAGCCGCTTCGCCGAACGCCCCGCGGCGCAGCAGCAGTTCGCCAAGCGACTCGTTGATCTTCGGAAATCGCGGATCGATCCTGCGCGCCGCGCGAAAATGAATCTCCGCCAGCCTGATGTTGTCTTTATAGTAGTACGCGAGCCCGGCATTGTAGTTCAGGTGAGCCCGCAGGTCCTTGCTGAGAGTCTGCGGATGCCCGAGGAGTTTCTTGTAGTACGTGAGCGCCTTGGCGAAGTCGTTCAGCTTGAGATAGAGGTTGCCGACAAGGAAGAGGATTTCGTGCGGTTCCGAGCTTGTCGAGACTGCGCGCAGAAGCGTCTTTTCCGCCGCAGCGAATTGTTTCAGTTCGAACTGAACATAAGCGAGTTCAACCCACGCGATATCGAGCGTCGGAGCTGCGGCAGTGATCTTGTAGTACATCTGCAAGGCATGGAGGTGCTTCTTCTCATTCACGAGAGTCCGCGCCTGATCCAGCCACTGCGAGAGTGTGGGTTCGTCGATCATACTGGCAGAAGATAGAAAGACAGGGATTGAATTGCAATCAAAAATCCCTTTGCAGAGAGCGCAGCCCCACAACAAGTGAGAAGGCACTGAGTGCAGCAGAGAGCGCGTAGAAGGTCGTTGCGGGAGCGACGATCGTCGAGAAGTCAAACGGGACGAACTGGAAGAGCGACTGAAAGTATTCCGTCAGAGGGAGGATGATGATCGAGACAAGGGCAAGAAGGTAGACGAGCGACATCAGGAACGTGAGCGTGGCGCCCTGTGACGAAGCGATACGAATCGGATTCTTCTCCTTGAAGTTCGAGAAATACCCGCCGAGACCGAGGTTGAGCGACACAAGCGTAAACGAAACCCAGAACGAGCTGTAGAGACCGAAGTACATCAACAGCGGCCGGCGCTCGGACATGCGGACAAACGGGACGTTGGAGAAGATCGCTACGACAAGAGCCGGGAGCAGCACGAGCAACATTCCGACAGCGAACTTGATGAAGTATGGTTTCCGCAGATCCAGCGGCGCGCTCAACTGGCTCCAGAATGACTTTCCCTCGACGCTGACAGCAGGAAATATAAACCTGAGGGCCAGCGAGCAGCTCAAGAATCCCCCGAACGCATACAGGATGAGATACCCGATCGTCTGAATGTTCGTTACACGAAGAGAGAGATTGATATTGCCGACGCTGAGCGCGAAGACAACAACAAGGACGATCATGAGCGCCAGATGGATCCACTGACTCGACTCGCGGGTAAACTGGAAATACTCCTTTTTCAGGAGGGACTCGAATTGTGGGGAAAGCACTGAACTGTTCCTAAAGTCGAACAGCTTTCGTTTCCTCCCCAATTCAACCGTGTTGGTCCGCGCCTGGAACTCAAATGTCGTCAACCAGCTCCTGTAGTAGTACCGCTTGCCGGCATACACGACAATAAGAAACATCGCAGCAGTGATCAGCAGCAGGAGCGATGTCTGGAGCACCGCCTGCCACACTTCCCCGCTTGTCGTGTAGTAAAGAACGTTCGATACGATGCTGTTCGGGAGGTACGGCGGAAGCTTCTCGGGCAGACCCGGGATGCTTGGTTCCGATCCAAGCTGAATCCTGTTCGCCTGGTCGAGCAGCGCAATGGGATTGGAGAATTTGAAGAAGAGCGCAACCGAGCCCAGATACAGCAGCGCGAGACCTCCGACAACCTTCCGGAATCCCCATCGACTCGCAACCCTGACGAGCGACATCAGGATAAGCACTCCGAGGCAACCGGATAGAAAAAGAAACGGGACGAAGACGAGAAGCAGAAGCGGAATGTATGTATACCACGAGTAGTGGAAGTACATCCCGTACCCCAGCAGCGCCATGAACACCATTAGAAAGAACGTCGTGGAACTGTAGAAGAAGTTGTCGAGAAACTTCAGGATGAAGATCTGAAGATGCGACACCGGCTTCGTGAACAGGTACCCAACCTCCGACGATTTATAAAGCGTCGCATAGCAGACGATGATGTTCCCCATGTTGACAGAAACAAAGAGGACAAACAACATCGTCGAGACCAACCGGTGGTAGATCAGAAGTCCCACCTTCTGAACCATGAAACCCGTGATTGCGAACGAAAGCGTATACGCGACGAGCGCGAAACCGCCAAAGACAAGAAGCGAGCCAAAACCGCGGACAGCTGTCACGAGCTTCGGATCAAATGTCGTCTTCAGGAACGACAGGATCTTGTACTTCAGTATGTGGCTGAAAATCTTCACGAGTCCTGGCGGGGTTTCCCGGGATTATTTTGTCAGTTCGAGGAAGACGGATTCAAAATTCCCGTCGAATTTCTGTTTGTACGCCTGCAGGTGCTCCTGCGTTCCCACGAACACGAGCCGTCCATCTTTGATGAATCCCACACGATCGCACAGTTCTTCCGCGATCGGGAGGCTGTGAGTCGACATGAAGATGCTCGCCCCGTGATGGGCCATTTGTCTCAATGTCTCCCTCACAATCTTCGCGCTCCTCGGGTCAAGGCCGACCATCGGCTCGTCGATGATGAACACCTTCGGCTCATGCACGAGAGCCGCGGCAATCGTCAGTCGCTGGCGCATCCCCTGCGAGTAATCTTCTGTCCGCTTGTCCACCCACTCGCCAATTTCAAGCCGGGCAATCACCTCTTCAATTTTCGCGGCGACAAGTTTCTTCTCCATCTTATACAGTCCGCCGATGAAATACAAAAATTCGCGTCCCGTGAGCTTGTCGTACAAGAACGGCTGATCCGGCACGTACGACATGAACGACTTCGCCTCCAACGGCTGTTGTACGACATCGAACCCGTTGATGAAGATCTGGCCGCTCGTCGGCGAAAACAATCCGGCCATCATCTTGATCGTCGTGGTTTTGCCCGCACCGTTCGGGCCAAGGAATCCAAAGAACTCTCCCGGAGGAACGAGCAGCGATATGTCATCGACTGCCGTGAAACTGCCGAATTTCTTTGTCACACCGCGCAGATCAATCATAGACGATCTTCAGTTGAGGTGAATGATTAACAATCACGCCTGTCGCCTGCCATCCCGATCCCGGCGTGGTCCGCACGTTCATCGGACTCGCTCAGACAGGGTTCGCCCGGTTTCGCAGACGCCACATCACAAATCCGGCATCGAACGCGAGCGCCGATGTCATAAAGAACGCACTTGCCGTCAGACGCTGCTGGAATGGATACGGATTCCAGTCGTGCAGCGGACCGAACAGCAGGTACACAAGCACCATGAAACCCAGGAACGTGCAGAACCGGCTGTCCTGATACCTCTGAAGGTCCACAGGCCCAATGATGCCCTGACTGACGAGAAACAAAACTGCAAAGAAATTACAGAACACCACACCCGACAGCCAGCGGCCATAATCCGTGGCGATGGGAATAATAAGAAGACCGCTCAGCGTCGCTGCCATCAGCGTCACAACAGCGCTCCGATGTCCCACGCTGTTTCGTATGGCGCTCCTCCAGAGATCGACGAGCACCAGCAAAACGGGGCTCAACATCATGAGCGCTCCGGCGAGGTTGAGCATGGAACCCGGATCGCGCAGGTACGGCGAGGCGAGCTTCATGTGGTCACCTATGCTATAATAACATTCCCGCATCGATAGTTCCGTGACGGGGAACGCAGCCCGCGCCTGAATGACCCGGACAAACTCATCGTACCCCAGCGCCGGCGTTCCAAAACGGTACAGCAGGAACCAGCCTGAACCTGTGAAAACCGCTGAGACGGCCAGCGTCCAGAGCATTCTTCTACTCCTGTCGCTCCGGACAACCATGATGAGCATTGCCGCAAGAATCGTCGGAGCGCAGAGGATCAGGAATCCCTCGTGAATGAACAGGGCGGCAACCATCAGCAATGGTATCAACCATGTCTGCTTCTCCACCGAGAGAAGGAAGAACGACGCTCCGAGAATCATGACAAGAAAAAGATCGAATCTCGAAAGGTCCCGCCCATACATGGAGACAGTGGCAGGGCATGCGACGAACAACAAGATAATCCAGAACAGTCCGCCCCGACCATCCTTCCGTCTCAACATCCTGTAGAAAACGAAGAGCATTGCCCCAAGGAAGACGCAGTATGCAACGAGCGCGGCACGATGAACGTCTCCGATGCTGACAACAGGAACCCAGAGCTTGAAGATGGATCCAACCAGACCTCGCCGTACCAATCCATGCGTGTAGGAGAGCACCCAGTGAGACGCGCCGTAGATGAGCTCGAAACCGGAAACACTGGGAACCCATCTGACGGCCGCTGCGGCCATGACGGCAAAAATCAGCAGAAGCTCCAGCTGGCGCTCTTCAAAGAATTGTCTCATGCGAGATTGGAAAAAGAGTCCCCCACAGTGCGGACAGGGCGATACGAACGCGTGTCCCTGCGTCGCCTCACGCAGAAAGAGGAGCGATCAACAGCCAGGCAGCTGCAGAGCCGGGAGCCGCTGCAACCGGGCCCCGGGCAGGGCGCGTCAGATCCTATTCCCACTCGATCGTCGCGGGAGGCTTGGTGCTGATGTCGTAGACAACCCGGTTGATGCCCCGAAGTTCATTCGTAATTCGACTGGAGATCTTTGCGAGGACATCCGATGGAATGCGCGACCAGTCGGCGGTCATGCCGTCGACGCTTGTTACTGCACGGAGAGCGACGGTGTACTCGTACGTCCGTCCATCCCCCATCACACCGACAGAACGAACGGGGAGCAGGACAACAAACGCCTGCCATATCTCGTTGTAGAGTCCGGCCGTTTGTATCTCGCTGATGAAAATGTCGTCCGCTTCGCGCAACAGGTCGAGTTTCTCCTTCGTGATGTCGCCCAGCACCCGGACGGCCAGCCCCGGACCCGGGAACGGATGTCTCTCAATGAAGTGCGACGGCAACCCGAGCATCCTCCCCACTTCACGCACTTCATCTTTGAAGAGTTCGCGGAAGGGTTCGATGAGTTTGAAGTTCATTTTTTCAGGAAGCCCGCCGACATTGTGATGCGTCTTGATCGTAACCGAGGGCCCTTTGAACGACGTCGACTCGATGACATCCGGGTACAGGGTTCCCTGGGCGAGATACTCGAAGCCGCTCCCGCTTCCTGCGATCTTCTTTGCTTCAGACTCGAAAATTTCAATGAACGTGTTGCCAATGATCTTCCGCTTCTTCTCCGGATCGGTCACTCCCTCAAGCCGCGTGAGGAATATCTCCGTCGCATCGACATATGTGAGATCGATGCGATACGTCTGCCGGAACGTCTGAATGACCTGCTCACTTTCTCCCTTCCTCATCAAGCCATTGTTGATATGGACACAATGAAGCTTGTCGCCAATCGCCTGGTGGAGCAGCACGGCAGCAACCGAAGAGTCCACGCCTCCGCTGAGTGCGCAAAGGACGCGCGACGCCCCGACCCGTTCGCGTAGTTCTTGTGTCGACTGGAGGATGAAATGCTCGGGTGTCCAGTCCCCTTTGGCGCCGCAGACATTGAAGAGGAAATTCCCGAGAACTTTCTTCCCCTGGGGCGTATGTGCAACTTCGGGATGGAACTGAACACCGAAGATTTTCCTGCCGGGATTCCTGATCGCACAAATCGGCGCGTTGTCGGAATGAGCAATGGGCTCAAAGCCGGCCGGCATCTGGCTGAGCGAATCCCCGTGGCTCATCCAAACAGTCGTGGAACCATCAAGACCTTGGAGAAGATCTTCCCCTTTGTCGACATGCAGGATTGCCTTGCCGTACTCCCGGCGGGCAAACGGGTCCACCTTTCCGCCAAGTTGTTCTGCTATCAGCTGAAGTCCGTAGCAAATGCCGAGGACCGGGACGCCCATGGAGAGCACTTCGGGAGACGGCTTGGGTGCACCTGTTTCGTAAACGCTCGACGGGCCGCCCGAGAGAATGATGCCGATCGGATGCAGAGTTCGGATTTTTTCCGG
>DATJQB010000139.1:0-6402 GCA_035506075.1 Bacteroidota bacterium
AGCAAGCGGCAGTCGAGGAGATGAAGTATATTCGACATCTGAGTTTTGAGGACGCGATCGCGGTTCGTATCAATGGCCATAAGAATATGGGGGTCATTCTCAAACCTAGAAAAGGATAAACGCGCAGCCGGGAGATTGGCCGGCGAAAAGAGAGTACATCGATCACTTCACCCGTTCTACCAACTAAGTCCTCGTTCTTTCTATGCAACACCGAAGCATAGTGGGACAATCGATACACCATACATCTATCAGGAGGTTTTTATGTCTGATTATGTCAGAGATCTGATGGCTGAAGTAAAAGCGAAGAACCCCGCACAACCGGAGTTTCATCAGGCGGTTCAGGAAGTCGCTGAGTCGCTTGCGCTGGTGTTTGAAAGGCATCCCGAGTATCGTGCGGCGAAAATTCTTGAGAGAATTATCGAACCAGAACGAGTGATCACGTTCCGTGTTGCATGGGTCGACGACCAGGGTGAAGTGCAGATCAATCGCGGCTATCGCATCCAGATGAACAGCGCCATCGGTCCGTACAAGGGTGGACTGCGGTTCCATCCTTCCGTCACGCTCGGCATCCTTAAGTTCCTTGCGTTTGAACAGGTTTTCAAAAACAGTCTGACGACGCTCCCGATGGGTGGAGGAAAAGGCGGATCGGATTTCGATCCGAAAGGAAAGAGCGACCTGAAGATCATGCGGTTCTGCCAGGCGTTCATGTCTGAATTGTTCCGGCATGTCGGACCGGACACCGACGTCCCGGCGGGCGACATCGGGGTCGGCGGCAGGGAGATCGGATATTTATTCGGTCAATACAAGAAACTGAGAAACGAATTCACGGGCGTGTTGACAGGCAAGGGATTGAACTGGGGCGGTTCGCTCATTCGCCCTGAGGCAACCGGCTACGGCGCAGTGTACTTCGCGTCCGAGATGCTGTCGACGAAAGGGAAGACGCTCGAAGGAAAAACCTGTCTCGTCTCCGGCAGCGGCAACGTGGCACAGTACACGGTCGAAAAGATCAACCAGCTCGGCGGCAAGGCGGTGACCCTCTCCGATTCCAACGGCTACATCTATGATGAAGCCGGCATCGATAAGGACAAGCTGGCGTTCGTGATGGAGTTAAAGAACGTCCGTCGCGGCAGAATCCAGGAATACGTGGAGAAGTTCAAGGGTGCAGTCTACACACCGGTAGACCTGAAGCTCGATCACAACCCGTTGTGGAATCACAAGGCGGATTGTGCATTCCCGAGCGCCACGCAAAATGAAATCAACGCGAAGGATGCACAGAACCTTATCCGGAACGGCGTATATGTCGTCAGCGAGGGAGCCAACATGCCCACGACGATCGACGGCGTGAAGCTGTTCCTCGATGCAAAGATCCTGTACGGTCCGGGCAAGGCAGCAAACGCCGGCGGCGTCGCAACATCCGGTCTCGAGATGACGCAGAACAGCATGCGCCTCTCCTGGACCCGCGAGGAAGTCGACAACCGTCTGCGGATGATCATGCACAGCATCCATTCCAACTGCGTGCAGAACGCCGAGCGGTTCGGAACGCCGGGCAACTATGTCAACGGCGCAAACATCGGCGGCTTCCTGAAGGTCGCAGATGCTATGATGGACCAGGGAATTGTCTAGCGTCCCGGGATCCTTCGATGAATGAAACCACGGAGAGACGGAGGCAATTCCGTCTCTCCGGTTCTTATCCAGGTTGTCAACTCTCCCTCCGGGCGCCTCGTGAAGACAGAATTCGATGAGCTGAAATCCACTTCCGATACTCTCTGGGTCGAACATGGCTACGGAGACCGTTTCCAGGGATTTCAAAACCTGATGCGTCTCCGCATCCGCGACGTACTTCTCGTCTCCAGCTTGTACGATCTCTACCTGTTCGAAGAGGACGGGCGGCTCTACGAGCTCATCCGAAACGAGTACCAGGGATTCAACCTCAGCCATTCTCCCGAACTGACGCGCGTTTCCAGCGGCTACGAAGCCATCACGCTCGCGAAGGAGGAGAGACGGTTCGACCTCATCATCACCACGCTTCATATCGACGACATGCACGCGATCGATTTCGCACGCATGGTCCGCGAGGCAGGACTCGACATCCCCATCGTCCTTCTGACGCACGATAACCGCGAGCTCAAATACCTGCTCATGAACCACGATACATCAATCTTCGAGAAGGTGTTCATCTGGCAGGGGGACTTCCGCATCATCATCGCGATCATCAAATCAATCGAGGACAAGATCAACGTCGAGCACGATACGCGGATGGTCGGCGTGCAGACGATCATTGTCATCGAGGACAGCGTCAAGTACTATTCGTCATTCCTCCCCAGTATTTACACCGAAATTCTGAAGCAGTCCCAGGCCCTGATTTCTGAAGGGATCAACCTCACGCACAAGTTTCTCCGTATGCGCGCAAGGCCGAAAATCCTCCTCTGCTCAACCTATGAGGAGGCGTGGGACTACTATTCGCGGTTCAGCGAATATATGCTGGGCATCATATCGGATATTGATTTCCCGCGGGGTGGTGTGCAGGATCCGAGAGCGGGACTTGCTTTTGCACGGGAAGTCAAGGAGCGGCAGCCCGATCTGCCTGTGCTATTGCTTTCGAACATGTCCGAGAACGAGTCTCTCGCGCATGCCCGCGGCGCCGCATTCCTGCTCAAGGATTCGCCCCTGCTCCTGAATGAGCTCCGGAAGTTCATGATCCAATACTTCAGTTTCGGTGATTTTGTGTTCCGGACGCACGATGGACCTGAAGTCGGTCGTGCGAACGATTTGAAAAGCCTCGAGGAGCAGCTCTCGATTGTTCCCGAGGAAAGCATCCGGTACCACGCGGAACGCAATCACTTTTCTAACTGGCTGAAAGCAAGGACAGAGTTCTGGCTGGCGCATCAACTGCGCCCGCGGCGTGTCTCGGACTATGAAAATGTCGAAGCACTCAGGCAGGACCTGATTCGCTCACTGCATCACTACAGGAACATCCGTCAGCGGGGCATTATCGCCGACTTCGTCAAGGAGTCGTTTGATCCGGCAAGCAGCTTCGCACGCATTGGCGGAGGATCGCTTGGAGGCAAGGCAAGGGGACTGGGTTTTGTCAACACGCTCATCAATGATTACAAGGTTCGGAATCGGTTTGAGGACATACAGATATCCGTCCCCGCCGCGGTCGTTGTGGGAACAGATGTGTTCGATGAATTTCTGAACGACAACAACCTCCGACAGTTCGCGATCAACAGCAGCGACGACAAGGAAATTACGAAACGCTTCCTGGAAGCCAGCCGTTTTCCGGAGGCGGTGCTCGGCGAACTCGCGGCCTTCCTTGACATCGTCCGTACACCGCTTGCAGTCCGGTCGTCAAGTCTCCTCGAGGATTCGCAGTATCACCCGTTCGCCGGCGTGTATGAAACATACATGATACCGAACAACAATCCCAATCCTCTCGTCCGGCTGAACGATCTTATCAACAGCATCAAGCGGGTCTACGCTTCGACGTTTTACCAGAGCGCAAAAGACTACATTAAGATTACGTCGTACCGGCTCGAAGAAGAGAAGATGGCGGTCATCATCCAGCGCCTTGCCGGTGCCCAGCACGAGAACAGGTTTTATCCTGACATTGCCGGAGTGGCGAAATCGTACAATTTCTATCCGCTCCCGCCGCAGAAATCGTCCGATGGCATAGTCTCCGCGGCTCTGGGGCTTGGGAAAACTGTGGTCGACGGCGGGAATACCGTCAGATTCTGTCCCAAGTATCCGAACGATCTTATCCAGTTCTATTCGGTGGAGGAAACCCTCAACAGCTCGCAGAAGGATTTCTACGCGTTGCAGCTTGATGCGCGGCCCGAGTTCGAGTTTGAAACGCACGACGTTCTCGTCCGAAAGTACTCGCTTGATGTTTCAGAGAACGATGGGACGCTCGCGAGTGTTGGAGCAACGTACTCAGCTGAGAGTGATGTCATCACGGATGGACTGGGGCGAAGAGGTCCGCGTGTCGTCACGTTTGGTCCGATCCTGAGGAATCGTCTGTTCCATCTCCCGCAGATCCTGGAGCTGCTTCTTGACATGGGAACATGGGGAATGGGCACGCCCGTCGAGATCGAATTTGCGATGGTGCTCTCCGGCGGCGGCAACGGGCCGAAAGAGTTTGCCCTGCTCCAGATGCGACCGCTCGTTGTCCATCGCGAGCCGGAAGAGTTGAACATCGAGGAATTCCGGCCTGCACAGCTGATCTGCGAAAGCACGCAGGTGCTCGGAAACGGGCTCATCGAAGATATCCAGGACATTGTTCTTGTCGACAATCAGCTCTTCGATCGTTCGCAGACGCGCGCGATCGCCAAGGAGGTGAGCCTCCTGAATAACCGCCTCGTGACGGAGCAGCGGCCGTATCTCCTGATCGGCATCGGGCGGTGGGGTTCGCTGGACGACTGGCTTGGAATCCCTGTGACGTGGGAGCAGATTGCCGGCGCACGGGCGATCGTCGAAACGGGGTTCAAGGAAATGTCCGTAGCGCCTTCGCAGGGATCGCATTTCTTTCAGAACATCACGTCGTTCATGATCGGCTACTTCACTGTCGATCCGCACAACAATCTCGGGTTTATCGACTGGGATTGGCTGCTGAATTTGAAACCCATCGAGCAGCTGAACTTCACGAAACTCGTCCGATTTGACAAGTCGCTCGTCATCAAGATCAACGGCCATCAGGGAAAGGGTGTCATCCTGAAACCGGAGGTGGAACATGCCTAACGCAGGGGGTCAAGGGGGACCCGTCAGGATTGATGTGTGTCCCCATTGCGGAGCTCAACTCAGCCCGTGGCAGCAGGTATTGCTGAGCGTTGACCGTGTGCTCATGTGTAAGAGCTGCTGGTACCGGATTGTGCTGGACGCCCCTGATCCACGTCAGGGCGGAACGACGAATGAGTCGTCAACTTCGAAGGACAACAAGAAATGACTTCCTATAATTCGTTTGAAGTCGAGCAGAAGCAGGTGCTCGAAGCGGCGAAGATCCTCAATCTCGACAAGGCTACGATCGACCTTCTCCTGTGGCCGCAAAGGGAATTCAAGTTCACGATGCCTGTAAAGATGGACAATGGTGAATCACGCATCTTCCACGGCTACAGGATACAGTACAACTACGCACGCGGGCCCGCCAAAGGAGGCATTCGTTTCCACCCCGACGAGACGGTGGACACCATACGGGCGCTTGCAGGATGGATGACCTGGAAGACCGCCGTGCTGGACCTTCCGCTCGGCGGAGGCAAAGGGGGAGTTGTGTGTGATCCGCGGAGGATGTCCGATCGTGAGCTTGAGAACATCGCACGGGCGTATGTCCGCGCTGTGGCGCAGTATATTGGTGTGGATAAGGATATTCCCGCCCCGGATGTATATACGAACCCCCAGACGATGGCGTGGATGATGGATGAGTACGAGACAATTCTCAACGTGCACCAGCCGGGCGTTCTTACAGACAAGCCGATGCAGATCGGCGGTACTGAAGGGCGCCGCGACGCAACTGCACGCGGAGGCGTTATAAGCGTGCGCGAGGCATGCAAGGTGTACGGCGTCGACCCGCATGGCGCGTTCGCCATCCAGGGGTTCGGCAATGCCGGCCAGCGTGCGGCGCTGCTTCATGAGGAATTGCTCGGTGGAGGGAAGCTCATCGCTGTGTGTGATTCCCGCGGTGGCATCCTGAACTCAGACGGACTGAACCCGAAAGAGCTCGTCATGCACAAGTTGAAGACCGGTTCTGTCGTCGGCTTCCCCGGCGCAAAGCCCGTTCCGCGCGATTCAATTCTCGAGCTTGATGTCCAGATCCTCTATCCGGCAGCCCTCGAAAACTCAATCAACGAAGACAATGCCGAGCTTATCAAGGCAAAGATCATATGCGAGCTCGCAAACGGACCGACGACTCCCGAAGCGGACCTCATCCTTCACAAGAAGGGGATCCATGTCATCCCCGACATCGTCGCAAGTGCGGGCGGCGTGACGGTGTCCTATTTCGAAATGGTGCAGGACAAATATTCGTACTTCTGGGACGAGCACATTGTCCACAACCGGCTGGATGAAAAAATCTCGAAGGCTTACCTGACAGTGCAGGAAGCGATCAGGGAAAAAAAGGTCCATCCCCGGCTTGCTGCGATGGTCGTGAGTGTCGCACGAGTGGCTGAAGCCTGCAAGCTGCGCGGGTGGGTCTGACAATGACGAGCATCCGGAATCCAGTCCTGACTTGTTATGCATGTGTCAGCCGATGGTGGTGATGGGGACCTCTCTGCGATGACGAACTGGCGTAACTCAAGCCTATCTTGTTTTCTTTTTGTACTCCTCCTCTTTGTTCCGTTCCTGTGCGGGTTGGGGAAAACAAGGAACGTGACAATCCGCGTGCTCGTGCCCGATGTGACTCCTGTCGGCGCAACG